>JBEIFD010000148.1:0-7961 GCA_040382535.1 Merismopediaceae cyanobacterium | reverse complement strand
TTGATCACTGGCAACACCTTCTTGATTTTATGCTTGAGCAATTTGACCCTCTGCTCCCCGCTAATTCCTCCTGATTTTTCAAATTTAGAATTGCTGTGAACATCAATACCCCGCTCCTGAAAAAGACGCACCACCGCAGGACGTACTTGCCACTCGACAAACTCCCCTAAACGATTCCCCAATTCCCCTATCTGCCTACTAACCCTGTTAATTTGTTTATCCGTTTCTTTAATTTGTTTATCCGTTTCTTTTTGGGCTTGAGATAATTCTTGTTGGGATTGATTCAATTCTTGTTGGGATTGGGCCAATTCCTTTAATATTTGCCGAATGTCATCAATGGTTGTTGTCATAATAAATTCTTCTCAAATTTTCTCACCTCTATTTTAGTGCAATCGCCCTAAAGAATCCCCCAAATTTAACCCATTGAAACGCGATCGCCTTTTATCCCATCACAAAACCCAGAAAACGCGATCGCTGACTCGACAACTTCCTGCTGTTGCTCTTGGCATTCTTCAAAAAAGGCTAACTTGGAAAGAGCTTCTTCAACTTCGTGTTCTCTGTTAATCCCTTATCAGGTAAGGATTTCAGCTTAATAATTAGACTGAACCAGTGCCAGCTTTTGTCAATTATTACAAATTGTGTAGATTTTCAGCATACCTTGCGAAATATACACAAAGACTGTTATATTTGCACGTGAAATTGCATTTAAGTGCAATTTTTTTGAGAATGATCCAAACTCAACATATCCAACGAGGTGAAATATGCGAAAAATCACTCTTAACAAGCTTGTATGTATTGAAAATGAAGACTGGACAGGAAAAGACACCTGTCGGCTAGAAATTTTTCTAGATGGCGTACTGCAACCCTCACTCAAGAAAAATATGGATGAGGCAGATACTTGGGAGCTCAACCGAGCCTACACGTTTAAAGACAAAGTTGAAATCAAGTTGTGGGATGAGGATGATGCTGATGCAGATGACTTGCTGGGGAGTGCGATTATTGGCAATAGCTTGCAGGGCAATGGCACGGCATCGTTTACTCAGGATGGTGCCAACTATAAACTCTGGTACAGTGTGGTTGATGCACCCGATGTCAACTTGGTACAAGAGGCTCTAACTCGTTTTGAAACATCAGCTAAGTCAGGTGTCTGGACACACATTGCAAAAGCTGATTTAATTCAGGACATTAAAAAGAAGATCGCCGATCCTTTCCTTGTCCAGCAAGGAGGCGCACCATTTTGCGGCCCAGCAGTTATCGTTTTTGAATTGGTGTCCCGCCAACCCCATAAATATGTCGATATTTGCAAAGAACTTTACGAAACGGGCCAGTTTAAAGGTCGAACAAAAACCGTTAAGCCTTCCCAAAAATTGTTAAAAAGCAAAGTCCGCAGCGATATTACGGTGGCTGATTGGATGGTAATGGGAGCTATGCGAGATGCCGAAAATGGCTTATTTCCCGTTGAGGCAGATTCATATTCTATCGTGGGAATAACAACTCCGTGGGAAATAAAAGGTTGGACTTCTGAAATCCTCGGTTATAACAAGGTGGAATATGAAGAGACCTATATTGCAGGTGAATTTGAGGCAATGAAAGTTGCCAAAAAAGTCCGTGAGCAAGGAGGAGTAGCCTTTTTGATGATCCACGCCGCGATGTTAGGAAAACCTGAGCCTCTTGTCCCTCATCCCAATCATTGGGTATCTTTCCTCGGCAATCTTGTGATTGATGATGGAATCTGGTATCAACATGACAGTGGACATATTAAGTTTAATTGCTATTCCTGGGGTCAAACCCGACTCGGCAAAGGTGCTCCTACTGGCGCTTTTCCAGTCAATATAGGAGAGGGGCCATTTGAGGATCACTTTTTCGGAGTTGTGACGGGAAAGATGGGCTAATCTGAGGACTGGATTGAAGTAGTAGCATCAAATCCTTGGTGCTACTGCAACTATTTAGAGTTTGCTTAAAAGAGCTGAAAACGTCATTGAAAGGGATCTGAGGGGATTTTAGAGAGGAAAGAAGTGCAAAAAAAAAGTCTCAAATGAGGGAAAAGGCTTGCACTAACAAGTTTTTTCAGAATACTAAACACTGCACTTCAAAAAACACTCCGAAAAATCAACGGTTGAAAAATTCAAAGATTTTGAAAATAATAATTTGATGAACTGAAACTTGATCGCCCTTTATCCCATCACGAAAACCAGAAAACGCGATCGCCGAACCGACGGAAGTTTGACAAAAAACGAGAGAAAACGTTTGAAAGATCACAGAAACTTGGGTTATAATCGAAGAAGATAGATATTCTGGAGTGAATATTAATTAAAAGAATTGATTAAATTCTTAAATGAATTCACACCATGATCGGATTGTGTGGGAGTGGGCATTGAATATTGATTCTGCCATAACCGCTGTGATAGAGGCTAATCGTTATGCTCCACGTACCGAATAATACTTTTAAACAACTCCTATTAGGGGCTTTGACCCTGGGTTTTGGAATTTTGGGAATTGCTCAACTTAGTTTAGCCCAAACCCCTGTGATCCTTAATCCTCCGACCCTAGAAACCTATTCAGGAACGGCAAAAGATTTGGGCAATATTCTCGAAAAAAGTTCGATTCTCTGGTTAAGTGGGGTAGGGGGAGACGGTGACAATGAAGACGTTGAAGCGTATCCCTATGAAATTCGTCCCACCGATGGGGTGGTTCCCCCGTTGGATTTATACTCAACACCGAATGATGAGAATGAATCATCGAAGAGAAAACTTGGTGGTGGTATGGTTATTCCTCTTCAGCTTTTTTGAGAGAAATCCCAAACATTGCTCAAAGTTTAATTTTGTAATTGTCAAAATCAGTCAAAAATATCTGTTTTGTTCTTGACCATCGTGAAAATTAAACGATTGACCACCGCGATCACGCAGTGCCGCTTCGCGATCGCAGGTTTACTGTTTTGGGGGACGATTCATCCCGTTTCCGCCCAGGATGATTTTTTAGGAGAATCAGGCATTAATGCCCGACGATTACAACTGCCGCCCTATAACCTGACGGGTAAAAAAATTGCCATTGGTCAAGTGGAAATCGGTAGAGCGGGTAAGTTTGGTTTTGATAAAGTCTCTGCTTGGCAGCCCAAATTTTCTTTGGTCGGAATTTTTTTTCGCGATCGCCTAACCCAACCCAATAAAAATTTAGATAACCATGCCGCAATGGTCGCAGGCGTAATGGTTGCCAAGGATAAACGTCTGCCAGGAGTTGCTCCTGATGCCAAACTCTATGGGGCGGCGATCGGTTCTTGGTCAGACAGTTTACAGCCCGATGAATGTATAACCAGTCAATATCTGGCCCAACAAAATGGAGGGGATATTCGGGCTATTAATTTTAGTTTTGGGGAATCTTTAAAACGCGATCCCAGGATAGATGCGAAACTTGATGGCAATGCTCTTTTAACCCAATGTATTGATTGGTTAGCCCTTACCCAGGATGTTTTATTTGTGATTGCGGGAAATCAGGGGGAAGGCGGGATTCCCATTCCAACGGATCATTACAATGGAGTGACGATCGCCTATACCACCTCTAAAAATCATCAATTTCATAAAGTTGATTTTGCCAATTTAAGTGCCTTACCCAAGGGAATTGGCCGCAAAATTATTGAAAAAGAAATTAATGAAGACAACCGACGGGCGATCGCTTTAGTTGCGCCAGGTCACAATATTTCCACCTACGATTTACAGGGAAAAATTCTGAAGGTCAGTGGCACGAGTTTTGCGGCTCCCCAAGTAACTGGAACTGTTGCTCTCCTCCAGGAATACGGCGATCGCCAACTCCGAACCCAAGCCCCCCAGTGGAATCTCAATGCTCGTCGTCATGAGGTAATGAAAGCAATTCTGATCAATTCTGCCGATAAGCTTCAGGATCAAGGTGATAACAATCGATTGGGCATGACTCGCACCGTGCTTACCCGAAAAAATAAAACCTGGCTCGATTCGGAAGCTTTTTCCAATCCCCAAATTCCCCTCGATATGGAAATGGGAGCAGGTCAATTGAATGCTTTTCGCGCCTATCAACAATTCAGTGCGGGTTCCTGGCCCAGCGATCGCCCGATTCCGCCCTTGGGTTGGAATTATGATCAATTATCTCCCCAAACTCATCAGGATTATCTTCTCGAAAAACCCTTACCCGCCCAGAGCTTTGTGGCAATAACCCTCGCCTGGGACAGAATCGTTGAATTGATAGATACCAACCGCAATCAACTTTATGATAAGGGGGAAACATTTCGGAGCATGGGTTTAAATAATTTAGATATTTATGTATTGCCCATTGATGAGACGGAAACCCAGCAGGCCATTTGTAAATCCGAGAGTCTAGTTGATAGCGTGGAACATATTTTTTGTCCCATTCCCCAAACAGGAAAATATAAAATTCGGGTAAAATATCGTCAGGCAGTTAATCCTATTATTCAACCCTATGCGTTAAGTTGGTGGACGGTTCCTACGGTATTTGTTGAATGATTTTTAAGGACATAATAAGGACATAATATATTATGTCCCTACAAAGATTTGTCTGGTATCACAACGCAATTAGCTATATTTAAAGGTGTTGCTTAATCAGAGTATGAAAGAAACTATCACAATAATTTTTATCGCCCCCTAAATCCCCCAATTCTGGGGGACTTCCAAGCATTATTTCCCCCCAAACTTGGGGGGCTAGGGGGGCAAAACATACCTAAAATAAGCAACGCCTATTTAAATGCTGATACTATTAATAACCAAGGAAGGTTTTAATACTGGATAGCGAAAAACTCGTTTTTGGTTACGGAGATCAATGGTTCGCTCAATTCCATTTAACTTTTGTTTGAATCGCGTTAAGATATTTTCAGCACGGCGATCGCTGAAGGGTTCATCATAATAACCTAAACGATCATAACGATAAGTTCCGAGGGTGTACATGATATTAATTTGATCGACGACCTGATTAGAAGGTGGCAAAAAGGCGAGTAATTCTTGCAGGGTTAACTCCTCTTCTTTACCCTCTTCATCCTTAAACTGAGATTTGATCGGTTGGTAAGCCGCTAAGGGCGCATTAGGAATAAATCCCATATAGTCGTACTGGGTAAAATTCACGGCGGAATGTTGGGCCGAACAGGTGTAGATCACTGCGGTTACAATGTCTGCTAACTGTTGAACGGTTTCAAGTGTCGTGGGAATACCTTTCACCTTGCCGCCATCTTTGCCCTGATCTGCTAATTCGGCGATCCAACTTTGCAATTCGTAGTCATTGGTAACATCTTCTGGATTGGTATAGTACAAGCCTAGATATTCACCGACATACTTGGCGATCGCGTCCCAGAGTAATTGGCCATCATCCCGATAGGGGTAATGGGGAAGACGGGTTGTATCATCCAAACCGCGATTTTTAATGAAAGTCGGTAGGGCGAATTGATCTAAACTCCAAGATTCCTGAGCATTTTTCTCGTAGGCATCTTTCACAATTTGCAAAGATTCACCAATCGTTCCCGCCAATAAATCATCCGGGGTTAATAGCAACAAACGAATGAGGTGACAAAACTCAAGGTGCGATCGCCGATTTCGGTAATCTTAATTATTGTTAATTATTGTTAATTAATATTAATTCTGGTAGGCTTGCGCCCAATCAGTTTACGCCCAATTATTAAAACTCAATCTAATGATAAAACATAACTGCGATCGCTGTAAATATTTTGTCGTTTGCCATTCCAAAGTTTATCGGTTGCTGAGTATATATTCTGGCGTTGCTGATTTGAGATATGAATCTTCTTTTATGAGATTTTTAAAAGCTAGACTCAAACTGACTTTTGGATATGTGCAAAATCGACATTCATACTTTGATTCACCAACGCCCAAATTCTCTGTTGGAGATGATTTTTACTCGTAGTTTCTATCTATCTTCTTCCTAGAGTGATAGAACAGCGCTAAGGGGTGTGATGCTTTAGAAATTCTCGTAATCTTAGCAGACTAAGTGTTTGTCCCAAATTTAGGGGTAATAGAGAAATTCCTTCTAAACGAGATTGAACCCAGCCATCTCCCCAATACCATTCGTGATAGCCATCAATACTTTGACTTAAAAGCAGCCTGACATGGTTGTCGCCGACTCGTTCAACCTGATGCTCAACGGTAATCGACCCTAGCCGACTTGTAAAGGTTAATGCTGGTTCTAGGGTTTCGGGTAAGCCTGGAGAGAGGGTTTGAGGGGCTAACCACTGTCGCAGGGTTGAAACCGTCAGTAAACTATCTCTGATGGCATGGGCATTGGCCTCAAGTTCTATCCGAATCTGACTTTGTTGGAAAGTGCCAAACATAGAAATTAAGCCGTTTAGAATTTACATACTCAAAATCTTAACTAACTTCGATCAATTTCAGCCAGGATTTCAGCGAGAATTTCACCTGCTCCTTCATCTCTGAGACGGTCTGCTAGGATTTTTCCTAACAGTTCTGCGGTTTCAGCAGGGCCACTGACACTATCTTTTACGAGCCGTTGGCCATCTAAACTAGAAACAATTCCCGTTAAAGTGAGGGTATTTTCCTCAATACTTGTATTAACACCGATGGGAACCTGACAACCTCCTTCTAATTCTCGCAAGAATGATCTTTCTGCAAAACAGCGATCGCGGGTTTCAGCATCTTCTAACACTTTTAGGATTTCTAAGATTTCAGGATCATCAGTACGACATTCAATTCCTAAAGCCCCTTGCCCAACGGCATGGAGGGAAATCTCGGCGGGAATGGTTTGGTGAATGCGATCACCCATGTCTAAGCGTTGCAAACCTGCCACCGCCAGAATAATGGCATCATATTCGCCTGAATCCAATTTAGCCAGACGAGTATTGACGTTACCACGCACATCTTTAAAGACAAAATGGGGAAAATGGTGACGCAACTGAGCCAACCGTCGTAGGGAAGAAGTTCCAATGACTGCGCCTTCGGGTAGGGTATGTAATTGTTTATCCTTATGTTTTTCATGAACCACTAGGGCATCGGCGGGATCGACTCGTTTCGTCACACAACCGAGCATTAAGCCTTCGGGTAAGTTTGTCGGTAAATCTTTGAGGGAATGAACGGCCAGATCAGTGCGTTTCTCTAGCATTCCCACTTCTAATTCTTTGGTAAATAGCCCTTTATCACCAATTTTTGCTAGGGCAACATCTAATATAATGTCGCCTTGGGTACTCATGGTTTCTACTTCAAAGGTTCTATCGGGGAAGTGCTTTTGTAATTCCTGCTGTACCCAGTAGGTTTGAACTAAGGCTAGTTGGCTTTTACGCGACCCAATGCGGATGGTGCGGGGGGAAGTAGAAACGGTCATGAGGGTTTAGGGATAAGGTCTTTTTTTTCACTTTTTCGATCATATCATCCGTTGGAACGCTTAGGTGGTTTCCATTTATGCGATCGCGGATTTAAATGTTTAGATCTAGTAGCTAGTCACCCTTGATCTAAAAAAGGCTGTGCATCGCAGCTTACTGCGATTGGGATAAGCAGCCCGCCGACTGCTAGGTGGGCAATATAATGTAAGAATGAAAGTTAAACGAGCTAGTCATTGCGTGTATCAAATCCGTTACCACATGGTGTTTTGTGTTAAGTGTCGTCGAGGACTGTTAATACTAGAGGAAAGGTGTGAATATTTAAAACAAGTACTTACAGAAATAGGTGAGCGTTATTGGCTGGAAATAGAAGAAATGGAAATGAAAATGGAGACCATATTCATCTATTTGTCTGAGCTACTCCTAAGTATGCTCCATCTAGAGTTATGCAGATCTTTAAAAGCATTAGTGCAAGAGAAATGCTTAAGCGTTTTCCGGAACTAAGAAAACAGCTATGGGGTGGGGAATTTTGGAGTGATGGAGGATATATTGGTACAGTAGGAGATGGAATAAGCAGTGAAATTATCAAGCGATATATCAAAGAACAAGGCAGTGAACAAGAAAAAGCTAAAGTTCAACAATTACG
>JBEIFD010000147.1:0-7983 GCA_040382535.1 Merismopediaceae cyanobacterium | reverse complement strand
TCATTCTATTTCCTCTCTGACTACTTTTTTAGTCTAAAGTCGAGTCCCTACCTAGATTGATAAAACCTTGATTTCTTTGAATATCGTAAATACCATAGGGAATTATGACTCTCTCAGCTAAATTGGGGAAATCATGGTCTAAAGTCTCTCTTACTTCTGTTGTGTAGAGTTCCCCCTCTCGATAGAGGTTGCCAATATACTCTTTTTTTTTGTATCTATACCAGGGTAAGCGCAAGAAAAAAGGAAACAAAAAATGTTAAGAAAAGAAAGCTTGAGTAAGGACTTGAAGCATATATCGAGAGTTCATGGAAGCCAAGCGAGATTTTTGTCTGAGACTCCTTTTTTTGCTATTTTCTTGATTAAGAATTCCGATAGTCATACGCCGCAAAAAAGTAAAGTTTTCCGCTCCATGTCCACGACGAATGCGAGAGGAATCTTCGCTAAAAGTGACATCTAAAACGAGAGTGTAATTGATTTTCGATACTCCAATGCTGACGAATTGCCCGACCAATAACCTGAGCAGAACAGGGTAACGATGTGAGATAGAATTGGATCTCGTGAGTGGTTTTATTCCAGAGATGTCGGTATCTCTCCACCCTGACAATGGTTTGCAAGCCTGCCCATTCTTCTTCTTGATAAAGTCCTCCCATTTCGCTTAGAGGAATTGCCCAGATTTCACGCTTTTCTCGGCGGTTATGTCCTGCTTCTATACCCAAGTCATGGCTCAGATTTACTCCCTGAAACTTTTGCTCTTCTGCTTTTTCAAACCATGACTCTACCTCATCATACAACGTGGGGTGATTTCTTTTTAAACTCAGAACGTAATCTGCTTGCTTTTCTACAATTTTTTCCGCTATTGCTTTCTGAGTTCCCATTGCATCTATTGTAATTGTGCAACCCTTAACCTCTAATGACTCTAATAGTATCGGTATTGCTGTTATTTCATTACTTTTGCTATCTACTTTTACTTGCCCCAGCATCAAATGATTTTCCATCGCCCAAGCACTTACTATTCTTAATGCCCCTTGTTGATGATTTCTGTCATAAGAACCTCTCATCTCTTTACCATCTATCGGAATAATTTGTCCTCCAGTCTCCTCTACCACTTGCTTTATCCACCCTTGAAAACAGGCTTGTAAAGCTTCTGGTTTTAATCTAGCTAATACTCTTCGATAGGTATCTGCACTTGGTATCCCTTTTTCTAGATTCAGAAATGTTCTCAACCATTCTTCATGACTCACACCATACAATTCTATATCTTCCCAGCCGACCGCACCTCCTATTACAGCTAATACGGAAATTATTACAATGCTCAGAAAATTATGCTCTCTTCCCTGTTTGCCTCTGGGGTCTTCCAGACTCTGAAAATAGAATAACCATCCTTCTTGGGCTTTTGGGGTTGATTTTTCTTGAATTTCTAGGTTTGATTGGGAGTCTTGATTTACTTCTACTTTTTTCATCTTTATTTCATCTTTTTTTGTATATCACATTACGTTAGCATTTTTCTTGCGCTTACCCTGCCCAATGTACAGTGTTCACATTACTAACTGGTGGTTTGCAATCGGTACGGGTGAAACTGAAGAGGAGGCATTGCTTGAACTTCAGTATTTGATTGATGATTTTAAAAACACGGAAAGTTATCTTCCTCGACCTGGTTCGGTTATGCCAATTAAGTTTGCTTCCACTCAGGGATTTGAGTTACATACTGAAACAGCAGAACAATTTTTTGATCAGGTGTTTGGTTTTGCTCCATTGTTTATATCAGACGAATCGAGTCTCTATGATTTTGACCCTGTAGACGAAGTGACGAACTTAGATAAAAAAATTGAAGAGATCTTCGGAGTAAATGTGTCGGATATAAAAGATAGGAATTTAATCAAGATTTTTGAAAGAATTGAGCAAAAATTTTAATTAATTGATTATGCTCGTATCCCTACCTCGTCCTCTCTTTTTCGATTAACACACACTAATTCGGAATCAGATTTGAGCAAATAAGTTGAGTTCTATATTTTTCCGTTACCCTGTACGACTTGCTTGAGAGTGGTAAAGGTTTCTAGTCCAATTAATCCCCGTCTATGACCTTTTTGATTAGAAATGCCTAAAAATAATGATTCACCCTGTTTGGGATTACGGGTAAAGCGGGGGGAAGTATTAATATAAACCAACGCACTATCGATGCCCATCGCAAATTGACGACTTTCTTGATAAGATTCGGTGGCAATACAATCAGCGTGACCACTGCTATAACGGTTAATCCAGGCGATCGCATCGGATAAATTGGGAATGACTTTAAAGGCAATGGTTTTGTTTAAATAGGGTCGTCCCCACTCGACTTCTTTCGCGAGAGTCAAATAATTAGGAAACTCCTGACACAAAGTTTCATCCCCCCGCAAATTAAATCCCTTTTCCTGAAGATTACTAAATAAGCGCATCACCAGGGAACTATTGTGGGAGGGATTCAGCAAGACTTTTTCAATCGCATTCACAGGATCGGGTTCGCTGGCATGACTATCCAAAATCATCCAACGGGCTAATTCTAAATCCCCTTTAGCTGACCAGTAGAGAGCGCAATTTCCCATCGCCGACTTCAGCACAGGAGCCGTAGCCAGATGATTCACCTGTTCAATCAAACTCGGACGACCGTAGGGAACAACCAGATTAATATATTGATCCTGAGTGACTAATGCTTGAATGGAAGGAACATCATCACTGGATAAAATTTCTAAACACCCCGTCGGTAAATCGACTGACGCTAAAGCTTCCTGAAGAATCTGAGCAATCACAAAATTAGAATGGCTAGAAGCTCCACATCCCCTTAAAACTAGACTATTTCCTGTTTTTAAACAAAATCCCGCCGCGATCGCCCCCAATTCTGGAAAGACTTCATAGATCAGGGCAACCACACCGAGGGGCATCAATTGGCAATAGGTCTGGGAAGGATTGAGTTGATAGGGAGCATTCATGACTCGTTGAATGGGATCGGGTAATTCCACCAACTGCTCCAATAGCTCAACGGTCGTCAGTAAACGCTCTGGGGTTAATTTCAGTCGGTCTAGTAGATCTTCTGAGATGGCCATTTCCCGACTGATTTCCAAGTCGAGGGTATTAGCCTCTAAAATCCGATCAAAGGATTGGCTGAGTTCCCTGGCCATAGCCGAAATACCCCTATTCCGTCCCGTTCCATTAACGTTTCCGAGGGATAAAAAAGCTGAGTGGGCTCGTTGTAGCGTTGTCAGCAGAAGATTTGGCGGATTATCTTGAGTCATAATGCTATTATCGCCGATAGGCAAGCCAAATGGTATAGACAAAAAACGAAACCAGCGTTGTGCCGACCATTATCCCCAAAATCATACTCAGGGATGGCAGCGAATGCAATGCTAAAAATAACCATCCCATTAAAATCATTAAGATCAACCCCAGAAAAAGCGGAAAAGAACCATTATTTGTCTGCTGTAAAGCTCGCCAACGATGTCCCGTCCAACGCCAGATTCGTTTATAGGGATAGGCTGAGGACAATAGTTCAATTTCTTGACGCTTTTCATCGATCGCAAAAATCTGTTGACAGCGATCGCAACCAAAGGCTTCTGTCAAAGTAATGGGTAAAAGACGACCCTTCCGCCGACAAGGACAGGGGTAATGATGATTAGAATCTAGCTTAATAGACTTTTCAGGGCGCACGAAGATATAAAGTAAATAAGAGAATATTAAGGAAATTAGAAAAACAGTTTTTATATCGTTTCTTGATATTTCTATAGTATAGTCGGTCTAATTAGGATGGAGACTTGCCTGGGGTAGATTTCAGTAGGAAGACACTCTGGGGAATTAATGTAGAGTGTTAAGGAATGAAAATCTATTAAGTTGTGCATTTGAAGTTCCAAAGCAAGAGCTTCACCTTTGTTAAGCAACAAAGCGACTAGGTTATTTATTTTTCATTCCTAAGGTCAGTTTTGGATTGATAGGAATAGGGTTTACTCAACTGACCAAGTAAAAGTAGAATGATAACCATTCTCGTTTTTTAATAAATTATGATCAACCACTCCTTGCTGGGATTTTCTTTAATATTCGCCCTCACTGGTACTATGCTTTCGGCTCCCCAATCGGCTCAAGCTCTTCCCGATCTTCAGGATAGAAAACTACTCCCGCGATCGCTAGATGGCATGATTAACAGTCCCAAAAATCAGGAAGATACTTTATCTCAAATTACCAATGTTTCTGAACTGCGGGATATTCAACCCACTGATTGGGCCTATGAAGCATTAAAGAGCTTGGTAGAACGTTATGGTTGTATTGTCGGTTATCCCGACAGAACCTTTAGGGGCGATCGCGCTCTTAGTCGTTGGGAATTTGCGGCGGGCTTAAATGCTTGTCTGAATACAATGGAGCGATTATTACAGGAAAATGTCGCCGTTTTAAGAACCGATTTAGACAAACTCAAACGACTGACGGAAGAATTTGGGCAAGAATTAGCCGCTTTGGGAGTTCGAGTCGATAATTTAGAACAGAGAACTGCCTTTTTGGAAGATCATGTCTTTTCTACAACCACTAAATTGGAAGGGGAAGTGGTTGTCGGATTAGCAGGAATCGCCACAGGAGAAAAAAATGGGGGAGAAACTGATTCTCGCAATACCGTTTTAGGTCATCGGACTCGTTTAAGTCTCAATACAAGCTTTACGGGAGAAGATAATCTTTATATTCGTTTGGCGACGGGAAATATGCCCACCTTTGAGGAAGAAAGTGGAACTTTTCAATCAACCCTTGGATTTGCCCAGCCCGACGACAATCAAGTGTTTATGGAAACCGTTCATTACGTTTTTCCCTTAGCCAGTAATGTACAGGCTTGGATTTTAGGGATAGGGGGAACCCATGACGACTTTCTGACAACTTTTAATTTCCTAGATGGGGACGGAGCCTCTGGTGCATTGACGGCTTTTGGGACTCGCAATCCAATTTACTATACTTCGGAGGGGTCTGGAGTCGGTTTTCAGGGAATTTGGGGAGATTTTCAGTGGGGTTTGGGGTATCTTGCTCTGGAAGGCAATAATCCTAGTCAGGGTCAGGGATTCTTCAATGGCCCCTATGGTGCGATCTCCCAATTTGGTTACAATCCCAGCGAAAATTTTGGGGTTGCTTTAACCTATGTTAATGGTTATAACAATCTCGATACCGAAACAGGTAGTTTAAAATCTAATTTCCAATATTTTGCGGAAACTAACCTGGGACAGGATGTTAAAACGGCTAATAATTCCTATGGTTTAGAATTTTCTTGGAAAGTGACCGATGGTTTTGTTCTCGGTGGTTGGGGCGGTTTTACTAAATCTTCTACTCTGAATCCCATTGCCCTGAGTGAAGAAGAAATCTTACCTCGCGGAACCCTAGATATTTGGAATTGGGCAGTCACTTTGGCCTTTCCCGATGCTTTCAAAGAAGGAAATTTAGCAGGAATTATCGTCGGAATGCAACCCTGGGTCGCCAATTCTACCGTCGCGATCGCGGATGGTTTTAGTGCCAAAGATAGTAATACCTCTATGCACTTAGAAGCTTTTTATCAATATGCTATCAACAATAATATTTTTATTACCCCAGGGATTTTAGTGATTACGTCACCCAATAACGATGACCGCAATTCCCCCTTAGTCATTGGGACTATTCGTACAACTTTTACTTTTTAACATTTTTTCACCATCCTAAAACAGGCGATCGCGCCCATCATTCTCCATTTTTGTCTCTTGGAAACGTTAAGTTCTCCCTAAAATCCAGACAAAGTATCTAAAATAGGTAAGGATAAGAATTGGTTAACTTTTTTTATCGGGGATCTCCCTTTCTCCTGCCCTAACTTACCCCATCGGTTCTATGCCCTGGACTCGAATTATTAGTACGATTGTGGCGATCGCGATCGCCTTAGCAATGCTCATTTTAGGCGGATGGTACTTCACCGTTGCCATTGGACTAATTATTTTTCAGGGACAAAAAGAATATTTTCAACTCGTTCGGGCCAAAGGCATCGAACCCGCAGCAAAAACAACCATTGTTTTATCCTTACTGCTACTGATTTGCGCGACTGTTTCCCCAGATCTCACCGACGCACTTTTTCCCCTAACAGGAACCCTAATCTGTTTTTATCTCCTTTTTCAGCCTAAATTTGCCTCGATCGCCGATATTTCCACCTCCCTGCTAGGCTTGTTTTATGGCGGCTATTTACCCAGTTATTGGGTTAGACTAAGAGTGGGTTTGTCTAACCTGCCCGATGCTCTGGAAACAACCAGTCGCCATTTTTTCCTACTTGATTACTTACCCCCAGATTGGACAGTCCCTAGCTTTTTTTCCATGACCTTAATGGTTACTTTTCTTGCCTTTTGTTGTATCTGGGCGGCGGATATTGGAGCTTATATCATGGGCAAATGGCTGGGTAGGACTCGTTTATCAGAAATTAGTCCCAAAAAAACCGTCGAAGGTTCGATCTGGGGCGTTTTAGGGAGCGTTCTTGTTGGGGTTCTAGGAGCTTGGTGTCTGGACTGGCCCTATTGGCAAATCACTGGAGCGTTATTGGGGAGCTTGATCGGGATCGTCAGTCTTTTGGGAGACCTCACCGAATCCATGATGAAACGAGATGCTGGCGTGAAAGATTCAGGGCAACTCATTCCTGGTCATGGCGGTATCCTAGACCGCACGGACAGTTATGTTTTTACCGCTCCTTTGGTTTATTATTTTGTTACGTTATTTTTACCACTTCTCGTTTAGTATTTTTAAATACATTCCTAAAATTATTTGACAAGCACTTCATAAATATCTCTGAATTCTGAACTTATCATAATGATTCATTTACTGGGAGCTATCACTCCGAAAGAACTGCCCCAGCAAAAAAGAATATCAATATGTTGTGTGTATCTCGTCTAGCACTTAATTTCTACCAAACTTAAATCATTGAAATGATGAATACAAATCTTTCTCCTCTTCCAAGAGCTACTTTTTTAACCTATGTTTTATTAACCTATGCTTTTGTCTCATTATTTATTATTCCCTACGGAACTTTTCCCTATGCAAAAATATTTATTCCCATGATCATCGCAGTTTTTGGGTTAGAACTGATAGATGGAAAAGTCACAATTACTCTGGCAGATATTTTACTGAGTATTGGTATTCTTCTTACTAATATTATTTCTGATCTTAGCCTCAATCGTTTTTCTGATGCTATTACAATCATTATCCTTTTATTTAAATGTAAAGAACTCGTATTGATAAATAGAACCTTTTTAACCATAATGTATTCCCTCGCAATGATTACAACGGTTTACCACATATTATTTAGTAGGTATTCTGTAGATGAAAACACCATTATTCTGAATAGTCCCGATCCAAATTTTTCTGGATTTCTTGCACTTTTACTATTTTTATTTTGTTACAAAAATAAATTTTTATTAGGAATTTTAATTTGTTTAAGCTGTATTTTTTTATTATGGAGTCGTAACTATTTATTGGCATTGATGTTATTTTTCACATTACTTTCACTAGAAAATTTTGCTCCTACTTTTTTCAAGAATTTCTATAAAAAAGCTAGTATCGTTAAAATAACTTTGTTGTTTATTTCTTTAAATTTAATTGTCCTTTTGTATGGCTTATATCATGTTGAAAAAATAAAATCGCCTGTATCACTGGGTATTTTAAGAAATGATCCTAATCGCTTTATTGCCCTTGAAGATGACAGTAACTGGTATCGATTTAATGCTAATAAAGAGTTTTTTGAATTGCTAAAAGATAACCAGGGAATAATGTTATTTGGAGCATCATCTGCTGAACCAGTGAAAATCAAAACAGACAATGAAACAGAAAATTACAATGATCTATTGCCTCGCAGGGTCCCTCCACACAATGCTGTCTTTCATTTTATTTTCATCAGGGGAGTTTTATTTTCTGGTTTTTATTTCCTAGCATTTACTTTTATTTTAAAGCGTCTTTATCGTCTTGAAAATTTCAAATATCTCTTTC
>JBEIFD010000146.1:0-8004 GCA_040382535.1 Merismopediaceae cyanobacterium | reverse complement strand
TTTCTGGTACTAGACATTGCAATAGTGTTAGGATGTCAAACATGGGCTGTCTGTGGCTTTTGAGTTGTTTTTTTGAAGACTATAACTTTACTACATTCAGCCCTCTCTCTTCACACCCTTTTTTTGGCTAAGGTATTGATATCACAAACAAAATTCAGCCGTTAAAATCATTAATTTTTCTCGTAACTTTGGTAAAGAAATCGCTCTCACCGCAGGACTTGATTATGCTCAAGGAAAAGCCGTTATTCCCATTGATGCTGACCTACAAGATCCTCCCGAATTAATGGTTGAATTAGTGACAAAATGGCGCGAAGGATTTGATGTGGTCTATGCAACCCGTCGATCGCGATCGGGAGAAAGTTGGTTCAAAAAATTTAGTGCGGAGACTTTCTATCAAACCATCGGTAAAATGAGTCAGATCGAGATTCCTGCTAATACAGGGGATTTTCGCTTAATGGATCGGCAAGTTGTTGAAGCGATTAAACAAATGCCTGAAAGAACCCGTTTTATGAAGGGTTTATTTTCTTGGGTTGGCTTTAAACAAACCTCTATTTACTTTGACCGTGAACCCCGCTATCAGGGAAAAACGAAATGGAATTACTGGAAACTCTGGAATTTTGCCCTAGATGGGATTCTTTCCTTTACCCTTATTCCTTTAAAGATTTGGAGTTATTTGGGTTTAATTATTTCTTTGGTTTCTTTAGTTTATGCCAGCTTCTTGGTCATTCGGACTTTAATCTTTGGAATTGATGTTCCAGGTTATGCGTCTTTGATGGTTGCAATCTTATTTTTAGGCGGTGTTCAACTGATTAGTTTGGGCGTAATGGGAGAATATTTGGGTCGAGTTTATGAGGAAGTTAAAGCCCGCCCTTTGTATTTAATTAGAGATTTATATGGCTTTAAAAATAAACAGAAATAGGAATTTTACAGAATGAATTCTCTAATTTTACCCCGCAAAAAATTAATTTTAATCCTGGCGATCACCGTCGGATTTCTAATTTTATTAACCGTAATTTTTGCTCCAAATCGTCAACTTTCTCAACAGGGTTCCACCTATGGTCGTAATCCCAGTGGTTACGGAGCTTGGGCGGCTTTTATGGAAGAAAAAGGAACCCCTATTCAACGATGGCAAAAACCCTTAGAGAAATTATCCGAAAAATCAGAAAAAATCACACTCTTACAAATTCAAAATTCTCTACAGCCTGAAGGTATTAATCAACTGACAATATCACCTCAATGGTTAGAAAAGGGCAATCGCGTAATTATTTTAGGGGTTTTAAAACCCGTTACCGAAGCTCCTTTTACTACGATGCAACCGAGTTCTTTTGGTAATATTGCCATTGATACCAGTCGGCGGTCTAAAAATGCAAAAGATCAACTTTTAGGCGATCGCTTTGGGGCAATTGTGTGGCGAGAAAAAGTTGGTCAAGGCGAAATTATTCTAGCGACAACGCCGAATTTAGCGGCCAATGCCTATCAAGATTTCCAGAGTAATTATCAATTTTTAGCGGATTTAGCTACTAAAGAAGGGTACACTCTCTGGGTTGATGAATATCTACACGGTTACAAAGATAGCGACGTTATTCGCTCAGAAATTGGTCAAAGTATTTGGTCATTTTTCGCCAAGACTCCTTTTCTTATCATCCTCATTCAACTCGTCATTCTGATAATATTTCTCCTCTGGTCGGGCAATCGACGTTTTGGCCAGGCGATCGCGGTTCTTCCCCCAACTCGCAACAATAGTGAAGCCTATATCCAAGCCCTAGCAGGGGTTTTAGAAAAAGCCGAAAGTGCCGATTTTGTGGTTTCTCGGCTACAGGAAGCAGAACGAAAAGCTCTTCAATCTGCCTTAGGTCTAGGGACTAATCCCTTGCCCAGCAACGCTTTGGTCGCCGCTTGGGAACGACAACACTCAGATTCCAGCAATAAATTGCGATCGCTATTACTCCAGGAAAATATCCCCAAAAATAATGAAGATCTACGAATTTGGTTAGAAAAGTGGCACACTATTAAAAAGCAATCCCAACCCTAATCTATTATGACTGCGGACAATCTTATTTTCAAACATCTGAGTGAAGCCCTAAATTCCTATGTTTTAGGACAAAAAACTTTAATTCAGCAACTACTGGTTGCGCTCTTGAGTGGGGGACATATTATTTTAGAAGGTGTTCCAGGAACAGGAAAAACGCTTTTAATTAAAATTTTAGCTCGACTGATTCACGCAGATTTTAGGCGAATTCAATTAACCCCAGATATCTTACCATCCGATATTTTAGGAACCAATATTTTTGATCTCAATAGTCGTAATTTTACCCTCAAAAAAGGCCCTATTTTTACGGAAATTCTCCTCACCGACGAAATTAATCGCACTCCCCCTAAAACCCAAGCGGCTTTACTTGAAGCAATGGAAGAACAGCAAGTTACTCTAGACGGAGAAACCTTGGCTTTACCCGATTTATTTTGGGTTGCCGCCACTCAAAATCCTCTAGAATTTGAAGGAACCTATCCCCTCCCTGAAGCCCAATTAGACCGTTTTTTATTCAAATTAGTGGTGGATTATCCTGACACGGAAGCGGCGAAACAAATGTTACTCAATTATCAACAAGGCTTTCAGGCTAAACGATTAGATCTAGAAAAAATTGAATCGGTAACAACGGTTGAAGAAATTTTAGCCGCTCGTCAAGCCGTTAAAAAAATTACGGTGGACGAAAAATTAATTGATTATTTATTAGGATTAATTGAAAAAACCCGCAACCATCCCGATATATTATTAGGAGCTTCTCCCCGTGCCGCCGTCCTCTGGTTACAAGCGAGTCAAGCACGGGCTTGGTTAACGGGTCGGGATTATCTGATTCCTGATGATTTAAAAAGTGTGGCTCCCGCTCTTTTACGTCATCGTTTAATTCTCAAACCCGAAGCCCAATTAGATGGCGTGGTAATCGATAGTGTGATCAACAATTTATTAAAACAAGTCAATGTTCCTCGTTAAGTTTTATTTTTTTATTTTAATCGTCCCGATCGCAGAATGCTGATAATTAACCACAAGCCTAATAAGGTTGCGGCGGCAAATAAAATATCGGTAACAATAATTAATTCTGGGGTATTCGCTCCTGTGGAAATAATAGCCGCTCCCATAATCAAAGAACCCACTACGATACTAAAAGATAAGCGATTAGCCGATTCATCAATACTGCGACGAACAGGGTCTAAATCCTTTAGGCGAATGTTCCATTGCAAGGTCTCGGATGTTAAACGATTTAATAAAAGATCAATTTGTCGGGGTGTTTTTAAAAATGTTGTTTTTAAATCCAAAACAGTTCTGAGAGAAGTTTGTAAGGGAGTATTGCCAATTAATTGAAGACGAAATAAATCTGTCATTAAAGGTTTAATTTCATCAAAAAGATTCAGGCTAGGATTAAATTGTCTGCCCGTTCCTTCTAGGTTAGCCAAACATTTAGCATATAACCCTAAACTACCAGGGACTTTTATCTTATTTTGGCGAGCAATTTGCAGGATTTCATAGACAACTTCACTAAAATTAAATTGGGATAAACTGAGGTCATAATATTTGCGTAACATTCGTTCATAGTCGAGTTTTAAATTTTCTAAATCGGGAATATTAATTGATTCAGAAAGTTCTAAAGTTAGCTGACTACAACCTTGGGCATCGAGGTCAAAAATAGCTAATAACATTTCGGTTAAGATTTGTCGAGTGCGCGGATCTAGTCGTCCAATCATGCCACAATCAATAATCGCAATCCGTCCATCAGGTAGATAGAAAAGATTGCCTGGGTGGGGATCGGCATGGAAGAAACCATCTCGATAAAGTTGTTGAAAAAAGGCTCGGAATAACAGGCTAGTAATCGCTTTTTTTCTTTCCGATAAAGACTTTTCACTAACAGGAATCGATAAATCCGCATCTAATAATGGGCCACCTTCTAACCATTCTAAAACCAAAATTTTTTCGGTTGTAATCTCCCAAAAGACTTTAGGAATGATAATTTCTGAGGGATCAAACCATTGACTTTTTGATAGGTTTAGTCGTAATTGATCGGTATATTGTCCTTCTTTGGTAAAGTTTAATTCGGCTTTGACGGCTTGGGTAAATTCTTCGGTTAATTTCACCAAATCATAGGTTTTTCCAAATTCGGTGAGGGCGACTAATTCCGCGATCGCACTAATCAGCGTAATATCTTGGGCAACAATAGTATCAATGCCAGGACGTTGCACTTTAATTGCGACTTCTTGACCATCAATTAAGGTTGCACGATGGACTTGACCGATGGAACCCGCCGCGATCGCCGTAGGATTGATCGTTTGAAAAATCGTATTCAGAGGTTGCTTAAATTGTCCCTGGAGTAGGGTTTCAATTTCTTGCCAAGGGACAGGAGGAACATTGGTTTGTAGAGCCGTTAATGCTTGAATATAACGAGGTGGTAATAAATCAGGACGAGTGCTAAGAAGTTGTCCTAATTTGACATAAAATGGGCCAAGTTCGACCAAAATTTTTCGCAGAACTTCGGGAGTCGGAATTTGGGGTTCATCAATTTTTCCTCCCGTCAATAAACCCCGCATATAGTCCCAGCCGTTGCCAAGAACAACTTCAATAATTTCCCGTTGTCGCCCTGTTGTTTGTGTTAAAGAGAACATATTTTATCCTATTAAATGAGAAGATTTAGAGCGTTCAAATTTTGTACAGCGTAACATGGTAATCTATTAATTGTCTAAAACGTATATAGACAAGAATTTTAATCCCCTTATTACAATACTTTCAATAAAATCATTATACAATTTAAGTCCGTGATAGCTGATTATTGCGACAAACAGACTCGGCTAGTGGTGTTGAGAATTATCGCGATCGCAGATTAAACTTGTTATAAAATAATGGCGATCATTCAAATCTGTTACAATAATTCTTGTTATTCAAAACTGTTATTTGGGAGAATGAAAAATGCTGACAACCCCAAAGCAAGACCAGGCGATCTATGACCATGACATTTTACTATGGGTAGAAACGACTGTTGCCAAACTCAAAGCGCGAGACTTTGAAAACTTAGATATAGACAACTTAATTGAGGAGGTAGAATCCTTGGAAATTTCACAAAAAAAGGAACTCCTCAATCGCTTAACCACTTTATTAGAACATCTATTAAAACGAATTTATGTCAATATTCCTTACGATTATAACGGTTGGGAAAGAACTATTCGTACTCAACGCAAAAAACTAGAAGTTTTACTCATTCAAGTTCCTAGCCTCAAAAGCAAATGGGAAATTGCCTTTACACAAGCCTGGAAAATTGCTCTCAAAACCGTTAAAGCTGAATATTCCCAAGTTAACTTTCCCGAATCTTGGCCCTTTACTTCAGATCTAGAAGCCATACTCAATAATAAATTTTGGCAAGAAATTAACTCCTAAAAGACAATTAAAATAAGCTCATAATATTAGATTTTTCGGTTTATTGTGTATAGTCAAGATATTAAGTTTAGATTTGTCTTTAAATTAGTAAGCTTTCCAAGGTATTAACTGGACTCCCTATCTTAAATCTGTTTGCAAGAAGTACGACCAATGGTGGGATGTTGGCGTTGCTGAATCAAGCTATGAATATCAATTTTACATATATCCAAAAGTTAGTTTGAGTCTGGGTTTTAAAAATTGTCGGCAAAACCATTCATATCCCAAATCAGCAACGCCAAAATTCTAGTCAATTTTGTGAAAATTAGTTCATATTCTAATGATGATTAAGCGCGATCGCAATTTTTAAAAACTTTTTTAAAGACTTTTGACTAAAAATTTACCCGTTTATACAGATCAGCTAAGGTAATTTCTACCGCTACAGATTCTAAATTGATGACTTCTTCTTGACCGAATAATTCCGTTAATAACCATTGGCGATCGCCGACTTTACGATACAACTCCACCCGATAAGCCGACTGATCAATTAAGAGATATTCTTGTAATTCTGGGATAGTACGATAAAAACTAAATTTCTGATTTTTATCAAATCCTTCCGTTGAAACCGATAATATCTCTGCAATTAAACAAGGATTCGTGACTGCCGTTTGTTTCCCATCGGTAAAACTGGGTTCACCCTTAATCACCATGACATCAGGGTAAAAATAATTTTTAAAATGGGGCGGCCAGATCTTCATATCACTCATAAAAACCGTGTAACCCAAGTCTTCTAATGATAACAATAAACGAGCATGAAGTTTTCCTGTTAAAATGTTGTGATTTGCCGATGCTCCTGCCATTTTGATAATCTCTCCATTAATAAATTCACTTTTTTCCTCGGCCACTTCTTCCTGCGCGAGGTATTCTTCGATAGTGATGGGTTTAGCGATCGCAACAACCATTTGAACCTCTTATTGAATAGTTTTTAAGTTTATTATAGGCATTGGACAGGAAGTTAAACTGCGATCGCCGAATAAAAATTGGTAATCAATAGTTGATAATTGTCTATTATCCATTTAAAGGCGATCGCAGACAATCAAAGAGCATCAAACCTTGTTGAATGATTCTTCTTTAAGGTAAGACTCTAAAGCATCCGTTACCAATTTATTCAAATTTAGCCCACGTTCTTGAGCAAATAAAGCCACTTGC
The DNA here is from genome assembly GCA_040382535.1 of Merismopediaceae cyanobacterium. Taxonomy (GTDB): domain Bacteria; phylum Cyanobacteriota; class Cyanobacteriia; order Cyanobacteriales; family Microcystaceae; genus Snowella. Next base: position 1,403 of record JBEIFD010000146.1, on the reverse strand, counting down.
CGATGAAGTTGACTACCTACCCGTAAATTAAAACTACTTTTAAAAGATTTTTCTGATTCAATACTTTTTTCCTGGCACAAAGCTAAATAATCATCAATCGCTTCCTCAAAATTAACCCTTAAACTAATAACATTCTCTCCTTCAAAACTAATTAAACTACGGATGTATTCGACTTTACCGCAGAAGATTTGATCCTCATCACTATAGTGAACGGAGCCAACATAATCTTTGTATTGCATCATGTCATTCATAACAATTTCTCCCGTCGAAGAATTTCAATAATTTGTTCAATTTGATAACGTTTTAAAATATTTTGAGGATGGGGTTTATGTAAGGTAATAATCACTTCTATTTCATTGATAAAACGTCGTCGAGAACCACCTGTTTTGCCTGTACTGGCTTCCTCAAAACCGAGTATTATTAACAAGCTGACCAACTCTTCCCATGCAAAATCTCTTGGGCAACTGAGAAAACGTTTGATCCTAGTTCCGCAGAAGTTTGTGTCTATAAGAAAGAAAAGGACGACGGCCATTGAAAGAAGAAGCAATCAAGAGATTACGAAGCTAATGGTCATGGTAACGAAAATCATCAAGGCTCCTACGGTAAACAGAAGGAAAATCGAGTGCGGGCTGGAAAAAATGAGATTTGAAGTGAATTCGTTTGACCTTTGCTGTAATGACTTCCGATAGTTTGTGATTTTTTCCCCATTCAAGAAAACGTCTCAGGAGAAGGTGTTTCTCAAAATGTTACTACTTTTTTAAGTCTTTTCGTTTACTATCTTAAAATAAAGAAGAAACTCAGATTAAAAACTAAATTATTCATAACGTTGGCCGCGTTCAATCACCTTCTCAACTTGCTTAACAGAAGTTAAAACTTTTCTGGATATTTTATCTATTTCTGCCCAATTATTGGGTGAATCTGTCGCAATTTCTAGTAACATTAAGCTTGATTTGAGCATTGAAAGAGTCGGTTTTAAAATAGCTGGATCATCACTAGAGAGACTTATTTTTGAGATGGATTTTTTTAATTCATTAATAACAGGAGCCAATGCTTTATTTGAAGTTTGTTTTTTTCTTCTAGTTGAAGAAGAGGGTCTTGCTAAACTTTCAATAATTCGATTACATTGCTTGGCGGCTATGTAAATTTCCTTAAGCTCCCCTTTAATTCCGCCTCCAAAAAGAATATTGCGACTTTTAAAAATTCCATCATAAATAATTTTATCTTTGAAGGGCAATAAGGTCGTGTAGATATTCAGAGGTAAATAGCTTTTATCAATCATTTCATTGAGAGGCTCGGTAAGACCTAGAACACCATAAACATTATTTTTTTCATCAATAAAAATTGTATATTTAGTCAGAAAACGTTCAACAAAGAAATTGCCCCTGACAAATCGTTTGAATTGA
>JBEIFD010000145.1:0-8015 GCA_040382535.1 Merismopediaceae cyanobacterium | reverse complement strand
TGGATTTATTGCGATCGCTGCCCATCGGACTCTATTTAGAAAAGCCAATCACTTGGTTGCATCGACTAGATCCTAGGGTAAAGTTCGCCTGGTTGATGACGTTTTTAGTGGCTCCCTTGTTGGCCAATCCAATCTGGCGTTTGGGACTGGCGGGAGTATTATTTCTACTGACCCTTTCGGCATCGATTCCGCTACGGGTTTGGCGGCAACAAATGGGCTGGTTATTTACCCTCTGTCTGTTCGTTTTGATTATTACGGCTATTACCCCCGATGGTTTAAGCGTCACTTCCCAACCCCGTCTTCCCGATTTAGAGCTAAACCTACCCCAACCGACTGATTATAATTACGTTTTATTGGATAAAGGCAGACTTTTTATCACCCGTCGATCGCTAGAATTGGGCATTCGAGTCAGTACGCTAATTTTTACCCTAATTTATAGTACGAATTTGTATTTATTAACCACTGCTCCCGAAGAAATTACGGCGGGATTAGAGGAATTATTATCTCCTTTACGGCGTTTTAAATTACCGATTACCGAAATTACTCTAACTCTAACTTTATCCCTACGTTTTATTCCCTTGGTATTAGAAGAAATTCAAAATTTAGCGCGTTCAATTCGTACTAGGGCGATTAATTGGAAAAAATTAGGTCTCAAGAAAAGTTTTCAGATCTGGTTAATTGTGGTCGAACGATTATTAGAAAATTTATTACTGCGAGCCGAACAAATGGCGATCGCGATGGAAGTCAGAGGATTTACCACACCCGATCAGCACCGAGTTGAATGGCATCAATTGCGGCTTGTGAGATGGGATTGGGTTGCCTTATTTTGTTTAATTCCTTTTTGGATTGCACGAGTCCTGGTGGGAGGAATGTCTTCCTGATTTTATGCCAATGATGATTTTTTCCGCGATCGCGAAGCGGCACTGCGTGATCACCCTTAATCTGACAATTTTAGTTGCTCAAGTCCCTGTTCAAGAGTCATCCTTTGAAATGCTCAAAAAACAATTAGAGCAAGCAAATTTTCAAGTTATTCTGGATTTACCGCCCCAGAGAGGAGCCTACGGTTCACTCAAGTCCGATAGCAAAAAAATATGGATTAATCCAGTCGTTTTTGAATTAGGCATTGCCGAGCAAACCCTCATCCATGAAGCCGTTCATGCCGCCCAGGTTTGTAAAGGAAAAGGAAAATTTGCCTTATTAGGCTTAGACATTGATCCGCTCATTTATGCCCAACCATTTTTTATGCACTATGGAGATACTGACCGCAAGGAACTGGAAAGAGAAGCCTATGCGGTTCAAACCCAATCTAATCGTGTTGAATTGGTTTCGTCTTTGCTAAAAAAGTATTGTCATTAAAACAGGAGAAGTTTCTATCGCGGTATTCACAGGAGTAAGGTATTGCCAATGCCGATAAACAACGGCTTAAAGCCCTGGATAGTATTTTATTCAACGGCGTACCGCTATATTCACTTTTAGCAAAGTTCCTTACTCCAAATCCTTAATAAATCAATCCAAAGCATAGCAATATATCTATGATAGTCCCCGCCATTATCTAATGTGATTTAGGATACGCTCAATTAGCTGAGGTCATTGTATCTTGTTTACCTGTATAGAGAAAAACCTCTGATACAATTTTTTCAGAAAGTTGTTTGCCTCATGATTGATTCGTCTGCCTGAAGACCCATCCCTTAGAGATGAGTTAGACAACTACTAACACAACAATCTATAGTTTATGCAATAAAACAGCCCTCAGAGGAATTTTCAGTGAATGTTATGACGCTTCGTAATGCTAATGTCATCAATCAGAATCAATCTGAAGGAACACCCTACCGAGTTCTGCAAAATTTAGTTGAGAAACAAGCGTCGGGCAAACTCGTAATTCAAAATCCCCTCGATCCATCGATCCATTGGCGCGTTTATCTGGGGAATGGCCGAATTCATTATGCAGGAAGTGGTATGGGAGCGGCTGAACGATTGAACTACTTAGTCGGTCGCTATTTGCCCAATCGAAAATCTACCTTACCTCCCCAAATTACCGACGATTACCAATATCTTTGTCATTTGTGGCAAACCAGTCAATTCTCATTCCAGGAAGTTCGGGCAGTTCTCGCTAAATTTACCCAAGAAGCCCTCATCGAAATCGTATCCCAGAATAAAGCCTTTTGTTATTTTGAAAATACCGTAGGACTGGAGCATTTATTACTTTATTTAAATCTAAAAAAAATAATGCTTCCCGTTGAAGATAAGGTTCGCCTATGGTGGCAACTTAGGAGTCACATTACTTCTCTTTTTCAGCGACCGCTCATTACCAATCGCACCAGACTGATGGAGTTAGTTCAGGTTGAATTGGGTGAAAAAAATCCTTCTCTCAGAAATTTACCCCACTTTTTAGATGATCAGGTCTGTTTGTATGAACTTGCCAGCCAAATGGAGATGTCCACCCTCAAATTGGCAATTCTTCTCAATCCCCTAATCCAAGAAGGTGCGATCGCAATGGGTTCCTATGTTTTACCAACTAAGGATAATCGACCCATTGTTGCCTGTATTGATGACAGCCCTTCCATTCAACGGGTGGTCAAATTTACCCTGGAGTCTAGCGGCTATCAAGTCATTAGTATTAAAGAATCCTTAAAAGCTCTAACTTCGCTTTTAAATCCGAAGCCTGATTTAATCTTAATGGATATTAATATGCCTGACATTGATGGTTACCAACTTTGTAGTTTATGTCGTAAATCTTCTGCTCTTAGGGATATTCCGGTTGTCATGTTGACAGGACGAGACGGAATATTAGACAGGGTTAAGGCTAAAATGGTAGGGGCTGTTGGGTACATTTCCAAGCCTTTTCTTCCTCAAGAATTGGTAAAAACAGTCAATACCTATTTACCCATTAAGAACACTAGGAGTAATTAAATTAATGAAAAGCATTTTGATCATCGAAGACTCTAAATCAGACCAGCGTTTGATGATGGGACTCCTGAAAACCTTGGGAGCAGAAATTTTTGCGGTAAACAATGGAGAAGAAGCCCTAGATTGGCTGGCAAAAAATAAACAACCTGATTTGATCTTTTTAGATATTGTGATGCCTGAAATGAGTGGCTTTGATGTTTGTCGAAAAATTCGGACAGAATTATTAATAGACAAGGTTCCCATTATTTTTTGTTCGGAAAAAAGTCAAGAATATGACAAATTTTGGGCATTACGTCAAGGGGGAAATGCCTATTTAACGAAACCCTACAGTCCCAGTGACCTAGTTAAAGCGGCAAAGGATTATTTATAGAATGCTTCCTTTATTGAAGCTTTATTTCAGACAAAAATAGTTGTTTAAACTGACCCGCGATGATCATTGATTACTTTAAAGTCGAATTAGCTCAATCCCAACCCTTGGCGATCGCCTTAGACAAGACGGCTGAAGTGTTAACCCTGCAAAGTTCAGAAATTTGTCCTGTTCCAGGGGTCAAACCCGAATTACTGGGAGTGAGTAATCAACGGGGTAAATTGCTCTGGTTTGTAGATCTGAGTGCGATCTTGCAAATGACTTCCCCTAGTTCCCCGTTCTCGCGACGGGAAAAGGTAACGGCGATCGTACTCAGTTCGGAAAATCTCAAGGTTGCGGGGGTTGTTGCGAACCTCAAGGGAATCATTGATCTTGACTCCAAGGATTTTCAGCCCCATCCCCACCCCTGTCTTTTGGCCCAGACCACATTTGAGGAATTACCTCTGGGAATTTTAGATGTGGATAGGGTTTTTCAAACCTTGCAATTCATGGATAAGGCCAAAACTCTAACAACTGTCAATTAAATTTCTTCTTAATCCCTATGACTACTACCCAGATTCCCTTTCCCGAACAATCTTTTCCCCAGGAAATTTTGGATCTCCAAGCCCAAGTTGAGAACGATCCGACGGATCTTGTCGCGAAAATTACCCTGGCCAGTACCTTAGAAGAAGCAGGTTTTTTACCAAAAGCCGCCGCCGTCTATCGAGAAATCATTGAATTGGATAGAGACGGGGTTTTTAAAGGCAGTGCAGAAAAAGCCTTAGAAGGAATTGAAGGCAAATTACAAACCCCCGTTGTAGTCCAGCCCGTTAGACGTTCCTATCGCCAAGGTCGCATTGATGGTAGCTCTCCAACGAGCTTATTGGGCCCAGAAGAGGTACTTTTGACTGATTCTCTGACGAAAGATTCAACTGCGCCGAATTTTTCCCAGAGTCTCGCCGATCTACCGATCGCCTCCAAACAATTTATTGCCTTCTTGACCTGTAGTACCCTAGCAGTGGTGGGGGTTGTGGGAGCAGGGATGGGGATTTCTCTCAATAGCGGGCGTTCCCAACTGGTAAATCAGGCGATCGCGGAATTAGCCGTCACCGAAATCAACTACAACATTAAAATTAATCAAATGGGATTCGGTTTTCGGGGTCAATCGGATAACGCAACGATTATTAACGCCACCCAAGTCCATCGCCAGGGACGAATATTATCCCCCGAACTCAAACAACAAGTTAGACAAATTCTGAAAAACGAAATTAACTCCCGCAAAATTGAATACGCCACCTTAGTAGGAAAGGACAAAAGAATTATTGTCAATGCCAATGCGGATCGATCAGGACAGGCTTTTGACCCTGATAATTTAGTCCAATCCGTTCTGGATAACTCCCGACAAATTAAAGTTAGTAGCATTGTGAGCAAGGAAGAATTATCACAAGAAGCTCCTCCATCTTTATCACAGATAACTGGTGAACAAGCTCTTATTCGTTATACCGCAACCCCTGTGGAAGATCCGTTCAGCAAAGAGGTCATTGGAGTCCTAATCTCTGGAGATGTCGTTAATGGTAAAAACCCCATCGTCAAGGAAACAGTCAACACTTTCGGTGGTGGTTACGGGGCCGTGTATTTCTCTAAACTTGATGGCACTTTTGGTTTGGCGGCCTCCATGCTGGGTATAGAGGATAAGTCTAGCGAGAAGAACAATCGTCTCAAACTGAAGCCAGACGTTCCCTTCATTGATCAAGCACTTCTGGCACAGGCCCAAAAAGGTGTAGGAGAAAAATTAACCACTAGAGCCAAGATTGACAATCAATGGATGACAATCTCTGTCTCCAGCATTCCCAACTCAGAAGGAAAACCCATTGTTTTTTTGGTTCGAGGAACGTCTGAAAAGAATCTAGACGAACTGTTACGAGAAACCTTTTTATTACAGATAGGCATTGGTTCCCTGGCTCTGATCATTACGGGCTTAGTGGCTCTTTGGTTAGGAAAAACCCTCACTAAACCCATCCAACAACTTCAGGAATCGGCTCAAAAATTTGGTCAAGGGGATAGGACAGCCCGCGCCGAAGTTCTGGCCAAGGATGAAGTGGGACAATTGGCCATGACCTTTAATGATATGGCTGATCGCATTTTCGCTTCTAGTCAATCAATGGAAAAAACCATCGAAGAACGTCAAAAGGAGTCAGAATTACAGCGAAGACAGAAAGAGGAGTTAGAAGAAGGGGTAATTCGTCTGCTTTTAGGGATTGAAGAAGCTTCTAAGGGAGATTTAACCGTTAAAGAACGGGTAGAAACGGGGGCAGTCGGGGCGATTACCGATGCGTTTAATACCACTATTAGCAGTCTGCGCGGTCTGGTGAACCAGGTATTGGAAGCTTCCCAACAGGTGAACCAAAAAGCCCAAGAGAATACGGAATCGGTTCTGACCCTTTCCGAAAAGGCCGTTATCCAGACCCAATCCATTGATCAGGCGACCGAATCCGTGGCCCAGATGGCACAATCCATTGAATCCGTTTCTGAGACGGCTCAAAGTGCGGCGGCGATCGCTCGTCAGGGAAATGAAGCGGCGAAAGAAGGCCAAGAGACAATGGATCAGACCGTGAATAGTATTTATAAAATTCGGGGAGGGGTCGCAGAAATTTCTAAAAAATCGAAACGATTAGCGGAATCTTCCCAGGAAATTTCTAAAATTGTGAATATCATCTCCAGTATTTCCGAAAAAACTAACCTACTGGCTTTTAATGCCTCTATTGAAGCGGCAAGAGCAGGAGAAAACGGTCAAGGGTTCAGAATCGTTGCCGATGAAGTCAGACGACTAGCGGAAATGGTGAATGTGTCTGCCCAGGAAATTGAACAAGTTATTTTGGATATTCAGTCAGAAACCGCAGAAATGACCAAAATGATGGAAGAAAGTACCTCGGAAGTGGTAACAGGAACCCAACTCGTTCAAAAAACCAAGGAAACCCTACAAAATCTCGCCAGTATTAGCCAGGAAATCGATACTTTGTTAGCCTCTATTTCTACTAGTACCGCCTCTCAACGGTTAACCTCCGTCAGTGTGACAGAAACTATGCAAGGGGTCGCAGAAGTAGCCAAGCAAACCTCCGTCAGTTCCCAATCGGTGACAGACTCCCTCAACTCCCTCAGCGCGATCGCCCTAGAATTACAAGATTCCGCCTCTCGCTTTAAGGTCAATTAATTATTGGTAAGTGAAATGTTAGATGCCGCAACGTTAGAAGCCATTACCCAGGAAGCACGGACAGCCTTTTTAGAAGAAGATGCTCCCCTGTGTTTGACTCTGCTCTTGGAAGGACTACCCAAACTCGAAATTGCGATCGCGACCGACCAATCGATCGAATATTGCCAGCCGATTTATAAAAACCTGGGTAGGGCGGCCCATTCTCTTAAGGGCGGGGCAGGAATGGCCGTTATGCCGACTCTCAATCAACTCTGCCATAAAATGGAGGATTTGTTTGAGGCCCTAGAGCAGGGTCGGGTGGAAGATCATCTGACGGCTTTCGGGCTGTTAAGTCTTGCTACCGAAGAAGTCCAGTCTCTCATTGATGTGGCGCTTGCGGGGCAGATTGACGATCAACCAGATCCATTGGAAATTACTATCGCCCTGGAACAATTTCTTGAAACCCTGGGAAAAGCGGGGGAAATTGCCGATAATCATGACGCTCCCGATAGTTTTATGGCGATCGCCCTCGGCGTAGAACTCGAATCCTGCCTAGTCCGAGTCGAAAAACTCTTACCCCCAGAAAATTCAGACAACGCCCTCCAACAGAGTTTTATACTGTTGCAAGAAGAATCTACTCTTTTGGGTCAAGCATTGAGTTGTGATTGGTTAGAAGAAATCATTACCCTTTCCCAACAAATTCAAGCCACCCAAGAAGTCCCCCTACGAGAACTGATTCCCGTTGTGATTACGGAAATTCGTCAACTTCGGGAAAATCATTTTCAATCTCAACCAACCCAAATTTCTGAAAATCTACGCGGCTTATTGCCCCAGGTAGCGATTGAAACCCCAGAAGTTCCCCAAACCCCTGTTAAACCTGTTATTCCCGCCAAAACCGTTGCAGAAACGGGCAGTAAACAAAATCTACGGATTCCCCTAGATCGTCTCAATAAGATGAGTAACACGGTCAGCGAATTACTGATCAACCATGAACGTCTGCTCATTTCCGATCGCCAACTCAGGCAAGCCAGTCGCAATCTCAAAAAACGTAATCAACAATTGATTCCCATGAGGGAGCAAGTCGAATCTCTATACGATGAATTAAGTTTTCGAGAACAACCCAGTCATACGGCGATCGCCACCCCAAACGGTCAAAATAGCCTATTAGAAGAATTTGATGCCCTAGAATTTGACCAATATACCACTGCCCATACGACCCTCCAGCGTTTTCAGGAATTGATGGTACAGGTGCAGGAAATTCACGAAGATGTTGATCTGATCGAACGGGAATTACAGGAAACCCTGCTCCAAGTCCGTCAATCCCTCGATAGTTTAGATGGAGATCTCAACCAATCTCGTCTAGTTCCCTTTAGTACCCTGGCCAATGCCTTTATTCAACCCGTCGAAAAATTAAGCCAGAGACATCTCAAATCGGCTCAATTAGTGATCGAAGGGGAAAATGTTTTGGTAGAATTGGCGATTTTAGAACAATTACGCACGCCTCTCACTCATTTAATTCGTAACGCCTTTGATCATGGGATCGAACTTCCCCGCGAACGAGCTTCTGTGGGC
>JBEIFD010000144.1:0-8040 GCA_040382535.1 Merismopediaceae cyanobacterium | reverse complement strand
TTGGTGAAATAACCGCTTGCCCCAAGTTTGGCCGCTACTTTACGGTGACGGTCTGCTCCCCGTGAAGTGAGTAGGGCAACGGGAATACGGGAGAGTTGTTCATCATTTTGCAGATGAGAAAGCAGTTCTAAGCCATTCATACGGGGCATTTCGATATCACAGAATACCAAATCACAGGGTAAACCAGAGCGGAGTTTCTCCCAAGCTTCTTGTCCGTCCCTGGCTTGTTCCACTCGATAACCTGCTTTTCCAAAACTCAGAGAAAGGAGTTCGCGGACGGTGATGGAGTCGTCGATAATCAGCACGGTCGGCTCTATTTGAGCTTCATTCAAATTGGGAACAATGGTTTTGCGCCACAAACTACTACCCGTATCGACCCGCATCCGACCCTGGGCAATTTCAATCAGTTCTATGGCATCCCCAATGGGCATAATACTCCCGTCTCCTCGGACAGTTGCCCCTGCGATCCCAGGGGGTTTGGGAATGGGGCCTTCAATTTGTTTAATGACAATTTCCTCTTCGCCAACAACCTGATCTACTTGAACGGCCAAGACATTGCTGCCACCGCCCCGCAGAATAACGATCGCGACAATATCTTCCTCTGGTTTGCCGCCATAAACACTTCCTCTACTGAGTTGACGATGATAACTCAACAAGTCCTGTAAGCGATAAATGGGCAATAGGGCATCATTCCAAGGGATGCAGTTTTGCCCTTCTTCATTTTGGACAATATCACTGGGGAGATAATCCTTGGTATCTTCTACCCCATCCATCGGAAAAGCAATACGGGCGCGATCGCTGAGGCAACAGAGAGCCTTACAAATACTAAGAGTAAGCGGTAAGCGAATATTGAAAGTCGTTCCCTGACCCAGCACAGAATCAATCGTGACCGAGCCGCGCACATCCAGCAGACTCGTCCGCACCACATCTAGACCCACACCCCGCCCCGAAAAATCATCCGCTTGATCTTTGGTCGAGAAACCTGCGTGAAATAGCAATTCGTAAACTTCCTGTTCTGTCAGAAGATTCACATCGAACTGACTCATTAAGCCCTTTTCTACGGCTTTTCGTTTAACTTGTTCTGCATCAATTCCTGCCCCATCATCAGAAACCATAATCAGGGTTTGATTTCCTTGCAGAAATGCTCGAATCGTGATTTTTCCCTCCGTTGGTTTTCCTTTTTGACGACGAACTTCAGGAGATTCAATTCCATGAGTAATCGCATTATTGACCAGATGGGTCATGGGATTATAGAGATGCTCCAGGATCATCTTATCGACGAGAACTTCTCGCCCTTCCACCTGAAGTTTCACTTGCTTATTTAACTTCATCGAAACTTCCCGAATCGCACGGGGTAAACGATCCGCCGTTTGAGCAAAGGAAACCATTCGAGATTTAGTCATTCCTTCTTGCAATTGGGTCGTCACCTGGCGCAAGGAACGGGCAACTTGATCCGTTTCATCCACTAAGTATTGAATATCCGAAGAAGACTCTCTAACCCTTACAATCAATTCAATCATTTCCTGGGAAAGCAAGTGGAAACCCGTAAATCGATCCATTTCCAAGGCATCTAGTCCATCATTGGAACTTCCTGAAAAAGTACTATAGGAACCCGAAAACCCTGATTTTGCATTCCCTCTATCGGGCGATCGACTGGCCAGCAAGGCTCCTTCAAGGAGGGTTCTTTCATACAAGTCCTGCATCCTGCCGCCCACATCACTGAGGTTTTGGGATTGGGTTAACAAATTATCTAAAAATTGACGCAGACGTTCCTGGTCTTGCTCTAAACGATTTCGTTTGACCACCAGTTCCCCAATCAGATTACTCAAGTTATCCAATTGTTTGACAGGAACCCGCATGGTCTGTTCAAAGGATTTAGTCTTACTGGGACGACTACGGGGTTGCAAACGTTGACCCCCCACCGTAACCATTGTGGGAGGCCCGCCCATTGTGCGATCAGCTTGTTCTAACAGAGCCTCTAGATCTTTAAATTCATCTTCCGTTTCCGTGTCAAATTGTTTACTGACCGCGATCGCGCGGGGAGCAACGGGTTTGGAAACATTAACAACTACATCAGGAACTCGGCAAGGCGCGTCAATCAGAGCTTCTAGAGCCTTGATATCCAGCTTCGTAACATTGCCTAAAAGAGGAGGCTGGGAAATCAGGGTTTCCAAAGTCTCTAAGCCATCATAGAAAAAGACTGGAAGCGGTTTGGATAAATCTAGGGAAGGGCTGATATGAGCGGTGGAGACGGGGCTTTTCTCCTGAATTCTGGTTTGCGTAGTCCTAATTGGGGTTTTGTGGGGAGCAATGGCGGGTTCTTCTTCCACGCCTAATAAGTCGCGCAGATCATCAAGCTCGGCGGTGGTAACAACAGTAGAATGATCGTCCGTAAATTTTTCAAAACTGATAGGTTCTCCATGAATTTCGACATCATCAAAGAGATCGTCCATTTCAAAGAGGGAGTCTTCCGCACCAGAATCCACTGCCGCCTGGGTTCCCATCGGTTCAGTGTCAGGGATACTACCAAAATCCAACCAATTAGAGGTTTCGTAGGGGTCTAGTTCGGCATTTTTTAGATCGGGGTTCTCACTAAAAAGGGCTTCCAGTTCCGCATTGGGAGAATCGAGAGAAAGGGTCATCCGTTGAGGATTTTGGGTTGATCTACTCAAGGAGCCAGGCAGAGAAGCAGATGGCTGAGCATCGGGAAAATCATCGTCAAAGAGATTGACCAAATCATCTAAATCATTATCCAAACTGCTGTTGGAATCTTCCGAGTTTAAATCGTTAAAGATTCCTTCCATCTCGTCGTCAAACCAATTATCCTGGTTTTGCTCTGGGTGATGACTGGTCATGTCTTCTCTTCCTGCCGCGTTGAGGAGGTTAATTGCCTAGGGTTTAGTTACTAACACTCATGGTTTTAATGTACCCAGGATTGCCGTAACTATATCCTTATTTAATTTCAATATTGTTTCGAGAGAGTTATTCTTCGATGCGATAACCAAATTCTAGCAATTGTTGTCGAGATTGTCGCCATTGGGGTTCAACTTTGACAAATAACTTTAGATAAACGTCTCCTGCGATTAATTTCTGGATTTGCTGACGAGCGGCTGTCCCGATCGCCTGAAGCATGGTTCCCTGTTTGCCGATGAGGATGCCTTTTTGGGAAGATCTTTCGACGGTAATGGCGGCATAGACACTGGTTCGTTCGGGAGTTTCTTCGATTTTTTCGATCGCGATCGCCACTGAATGGGGAATTTCTTGGCGGGTTTGCAACAAAATTTGTTCGCGGATTAATTCGCCCATAATAAACCTTTCGGGTTGGTCGGTCACTAAATCGGGGGGATAATAATAGGGGCCTTCTTCCAATCTTTCTAAAATTAAGTTTTGTAACGAATCTAGACCGTCTCCTGTTAAAGCCGAAAATTTAACAATCGGCCAGGTTTTATTTAGGTTCAATGCCTGATAACTCGCGTCTAGGGCTTCAATATTTTCCGTTTGTTGGTCAGTTTTATTTAAGCAAAAAATAATCGGGGTTTCAGTTTTTTCTAACAGTTCAGTAACAAAGCGATCGCCGCCGCCTGCGGGAACGGAACTATCCACAATAAATAATAATAAATCAACGGAATTAATCGCACTTCTGGCATTTTTAACCAAAACTTTCCCCAATTCGTGGTGGGGTTTATGAATCCCAGGCGTATCCACAAAAATCATCTGAGCCTGATCCGTTGAAAGAATTCCCTTTAGTCGATTACGAGTGGTTTGGGAAACGGGGGAAGTAATAGCAATTTTTTGACCCACTAATTGATTCATCAGGGTCGATTTCCCCACATTGGTACGACCCACAATGCCAATAAATCCAGACTTGAAGCCTGGTGGCGCGATGGGAATGGGAGTGTAATTTTCTAACAAATTATTCATAAACTATGTCGTTATTTTTTCGATTCTCTGGAAATTGGGATAATAGATTTATCTTATATAGTCCAAGGGCGAACGCAATTCGCCCCTACATAAGGCTTTTAGGGAATCGTAGGGGCGCAAGGCTTGCGCCCAAAAGGAGTAAATTTAACTAAAAAAATTTTCTTGATCTCGATATTTTTCAGTAAGTCGTTACAAGAGATTACATTGTGATAACCGAATAAAAGGGAATCAAACTTTATCCAGAACTTAATTTTCTGAAAATCCCTTCAATAAATCCATCACCTCCCATGCCCGTGACGCAGGAACAAATAAATGATCATGATAATAGGCAGAAACGGGATTAACGCTAATACCCTGTTCAGCCAACTTAGTCGCGATCGCTGCCAAAAAACCGACTGCATCCAAACTAGAATGAACCGATAGGGTAATCAGACGAAAAACAGACGAATAGTTAAGCTTATCGGCATCCGCACGGTTACGGGACAGAATAATCGTAGTTCCCTCCTCTTCTTGAAAAATCCCAATAGCATCAGCCATAAAAAAGGGAAGATTTTGGCGATCAATGGAAAAGAAAACATATTCTCCTTCTCGAAGAATCGGTTGTATAGATTTCAGTAAAAGGGATAGATTGGTTTCTCCTGGCATCACTTATCAATTGAACCTCAGTAACATAGATTAACATATCGCTCTCGCCTCAAACTGTCAGAAACAAAACAACTGCGGCGATCGCATCACGACGAAGAAAGCAAAAAATACCCTAAACTATTAAGGAAGCGACCCAGTTTGCGATTATCCTAACTCAATCTTCATTTATTGCCGAATGTGGAGAAATTTCAGCTTAATTTCTGTCATTTTATCAACCAGCCTTTTAACCAGTTGTGGCGGTTATCCCCGTTATTTGAATTTTCCCTTTGATAATGCAGGACGCGGCTTAAATAGCCCTTCTGAGGAATTAACGCCCCAAATTTCCTCACCTTACTTAGTTTTTGTCTCCGATCGCAACGGTTCCCAGAGTATTTATTTATTTAACGCCCAGACTCGTCGTTTGATGGATTTACCTGGACTGAATGCTTTGGATGAAATTGCCTCCCATCCCTCCATTTCCGAAGATGGCCGTTACATCGTTTTTACCGCCAGTCGTCAGGGAAAATCCGATATCTATCTCTATGACCGCGAAACCCAACAAAAACGAGATTTAACGCCCACTTTAAACACTGAAACCCGTAATCCGACCATTAGTGCCGACGGCGATCGCATTGCCTTTGAAGTGGCGAACAATGGTCAGTGGGACATTATGGTAGTAGATCGTTCGGGAAATCCCTTAGCCATTCAGTAGGATTTAACCAATTAACCGTAAATTTTTTCTAGAGCGGCGATCGCTGCGGCTTTCGTGGCTTCTTGTTTTCTCACTCCTTTACCCTGGGCGTAAACCTTATCCTGAATACGGACACCAAAGATAAATTCGCGAGCATGATCGGGACCCGTTTCGTCGATCAAAAAATACTCAGGAAGCACGCCAAATTCTGCCAAAGCCCACTGCTGTAACTGATTTTTTACATCGACTAAATTATGTTTAAAGTTAGGAGAATTTGTCGTCTGAAAGTCTTCCACAACCCCTAAGAGCAAAGTATGGATAAATTCGCGCACAGGTTCCAAGCCCGCATCGAGAAAATAGGCTCCGATAATGGCTTCCAAGGTATCGCTGAGGAGGGAAGGATTTTGTTGTTCCCCACTTTTTTTAGCCCCATTTCCTAAACGAATAAACTCCCCAATCTTTAAAATTTGGGCAAATTTGGCTAACTGTTTTTCATCTACTAATTGCGATCGCAACCGAGTCAATTCGGCTTCAGCAAAATGGGGATAACGCTGATAAAGAAAATCTCCCACCACAAATTGCAGAATCGCATCCCCTAAAAATTCGAGGCGTTCATTATGCTCATTGCCAGGATTTTCGTTGGCGTAGGAACGATGGGTTAGGGCCTGTAACCAAAGATTTTTTTGTGTAAAAGTCGGTAATGTCGGAGGATTGGGATATTTTGGGAACATGAAAGTGATTAATGGACAAAGACAATCTTTTTATCCCTATTTTATCGTTTAATTTTGGGTAGCAACCTGATAAAAAGCCAGGGAACTATGGCCGTAATGTTTTTCTCGACAAAGAGTTAATCCTGAAATTTCTGCGGGTGTCCAAAGTTTGCGATTATATTCAACTGCCATTTCTCCCCAATCTGCTAGGATTTCTCCTTCGGCGATCGCGCTTAAAACGGGAACATAAAGCGAGCCTCGATAGGGCGGATCAAAATAAATATGATCAAACCCCTTATCCTGCAAACCAGATAAATGGTACAGCACATCCCCCCGCAATATCTGGAATTTTTGACCAGATTGAGCAACCTTTTGCCAATTTTCCCGAATTAAAACACAAGCTTCCCCCAATTGCTCTATTCCCACCACTTCCCTGGCTCCTCGACATAAAGCCTCTGCGCCCATCGAACCATTGCCAGCACAAAGATCCAGCCATCGACAATCCCGAATGCTTCCCTGCCAAATATTGAATAAAGCCTGTCTCACTTTCCCCGTCGTCGGACGAGCAATCTCACCAGGCAGGGTTTTTAATTCCCGATTTCCATAAATTCGCATGATTTATCCCAGAACTCTAATCGGGGGAAGACTCATCGCGATCGGGAGCAACTTCTTCCTTAAAGCCCCGTAAGCTTTTCCCTAATGCCGCGCCTATTTCAGGCAATTTCTTGGGGCCAAAAATAAGTATGACAGCAATGAGAATCACCACAATTTCCGTCCATCCTAATCCAAACATTGATCAACTCCCATCGCCTAACTGAAATATAGGCATTAAAAAACGCTAGTCCTAAGTATATCAAAGTCAACCCAGAACTAGCGAAAAAGCAATTTCAACCAAAAAACAATCAAAAAACTTCTGTCATTAAAGATTTTTGTAACACCTCCAATCCTTTTTTTAAGCGTCTGGATACAGTAATAACGCTAATGCCCAACTGATCAGCCGTTTCCCTCTGGGTCAGATCATGAAGAAAAACAAACTCTAAGACATTGCGAGTACGGTCTTCAAGTTGGCCCATTGCTTGCTGTAATCGGATCTGGTCTTCCTGACTTAATTGAAAACTATGATAATCGGCATCTGCTAAACAATCTCCTAGATTCGTCAGACTATCTCCGTCTTGATCAACCTTGATGTCTAAGCTAATCGGTTCTCGATTTTGAAGTGCCAATTTAATATCCCGCAACTCAGTCAGAGAAATTTCTAAGATTTGGGCAACCTCTGATTCTGTGGGTTGACGATTAAAACGAGCTTGAAAATTTTTTGTCTCTGTCGCCGCTTGTTGACCCAATTCTAACCAACGTCTGGGAATACGGACACAATAGCCCTTATCCCTAAGATAGTGTTGAATTTCGCCCCTAATGTAGGGAATGGCGAAACTACTAAAGGCACTGCCTTTTTCAACATTAAATCGTTCGATCGCCCTAAGCAGGCCCAGACAACCCACCTGAACTAAATCTTCATAACTTTCAAGACATTGACCCACCCAGTGGTGAGATTCTTTGCGGACTAGACCGACATTCAACTCCATAATTTGGTTACGAAGTTTGGTGTTTCCAGAAGTTCGGTACTCTTGGAATAAATGTAGGGTCTCAAATTTTAAGGATTCATTTGCGAGGGTAGTCATAATTTTCAAGACTGAAAAGAAAATTGATTATTAATCAATAGGGTTACTTAGAGCAATGACCTTTATAGAAAGGAGTTTGATGCTTCATTAACTTTAGTCTTCCCAGATCATAATGATAAATCCAGGATAGGACAACAGAATTTTCAAGGGGGTTTGGAGAAAGAAACGCCAGATTCCTAGTTAATTATACGGAGATGGGAATTTACAAAACTATTTTGACTAAAATTGTCGTTATTCTAGGTAATTCATCAATTATTATAAAAGAAAAGAGAGCAAAATTCAAAATAAGTTAAGTTTTTCAGCAATTCTAAATTTGAAAAATCAGGAGGAATTAGCGGGGAGCAGAGGGTCAAATTGCTCAAGCATAAAATCAAGAAGGTGTTGCCAGTGATCAAAGACAAAATAAGTAGTAAGA
>JBEIFD010000143.1:0-8045 GCA_040382535.1 Merismopediaceae cyanobacterium | reverse complement strand
GAGCGATGATGGTCAGTTGTATTATTTGTTATTAAAATAATCTGATGGAGGCGATCGCATTTTTAAGATCTTTTTGTTAAAATTTAATATCCAAACTCGTTAGATGAATAGAGGTAAAAATGGTTACAACTCTTGATAAACCTTCATCACTAATCCATGAGATTCAGCTTGAAAAAGTTGGCAATTGGAATTTATTCAAATTTAGTAGTTCTCTTCAATCGCAAATGGAGATTTTATTACAAAAAAAGAAAGATGATGAATTAACTCCCGATGAGATTACCCAACTAGAGGCGATCGCGGAATTAGATCGTATTTTTACCCATATTAACGCGATGCTTGCCGCTCAATATGCCAATCAGTGATGAAATTAGACAAATTATCCGAGAAAGAGCCAAATATATTTGTGAGTATTGTCATTCTTCAGAACGCTTGAGTGCTAATCGCTTTACAATTGATCATGTCATCCCCAAGTCTTTGGGCGGCTCTGATGAAATAAATAATCTTGCACTTGCGTGTCGTCGTTGCAATGAACGTCGTTACAATTTTGTTGCTGGCCTCGATCCAGAGACCCAGGCGATCGTTCTTCTTTTTAATCCTCGTCAGCAGAAGTGGGAAGACCATTTTGTTTGGATAGAGGAAGGTGTTGTTATTGAAGGAATTACGCCGATTGGTCGCGCAACCTGTCTTCGTCTTGATTTGAACGATATGCGTTATTTAGAAAGTGATTCTATTCGAGAAACAAGAAGATTTTGGATTAAAACGGGGTTACATCCTCCATAGACAATAATCAATTATAATGCTCCCGAAAAAATCTAATCTGTATTAAAATAATACATACTTCCTATCTCTTCGTAGAAAGAATGCCGAAAATCAGACCATATTTTTATGAATCATCCTCAACAAAAGCAGTTAGATCTAATTCTGATAAATTGTAGTCAAAAAGAAGCAATATTAAATATTGATAATTTACTGTTAACAGCCGTTGAAAAAGATGGAATTTATACTGATACTAGTACTTCATACAGAAGTATTAGCTATGGAAAAATTAAAAGTGAAAAATTTGCAATGATTCGCCTAGATAGAAATTTAGTAGGTGACCCTAAATTCTTTTTAAAATTGCATATTCCTTATGCCGACAAACCAGGACTGAGCAAGCGTTTAGGATGGATGTCTTTTGAAACAAAGGATTGGCAAGATGTTATAAGAGTTTTTTATCATAAGTCAACTCCGAAAAATAATCCAAAAAGTCTGGGTAAGCCAGAGGGATTTGAACGATTATTTTTGACTGAGGAAAGAGAAAAATATAAATTACACAATAAAACTAAATTGGAAATAGCTACTGACAAGGCACTTAAACTAGCTGGATACCCAGGATTTATTTGATTATAATGTGATTTTTACGAGCAACTATTAAATAAATATTCTATTCTGTTAGTTTTTCTAAAATTCCTTCAAAATAATTATCGGTAACGACAAATGGAAGCAATGACAAGTCATCAAGCAAAACAACAACTAGATGAACTTATTGATAGAGTGATTCTTGATGCAGAACCGACAATATTATGCAATGAACAAGGCAAACAAGCCGTTTTAATGTCCTTGGATGAATTTAACTCTTGGCAAGAAACTTTATATCTATTATCAAATCCTGCCAACGCCGAACATCTCCGAAAATCTATTGAACAAGCCAATTCAGGAAAAAAATCAGTTCGAGAATTAATAGAAGAATGAAAATTTCCTTTACAGAAGCGGCTTGGGACAATTATCTCTGGCTACAAGAAAATGATAAGAAATTACTTAAAAGGGTAAATTTATTGGTAAAAGATATACTCAGAAACCCCTTTGATGGTATCGGTAAACCAGAACCTCTTAAGGCAAATTTATCAGGATATTGGTCAAGACGGATCGATTCTGAGCATCGTTTAGTTTATTCTGTATCAACAGAAGAATTGATCATTATTTCTTGTAGATTTCATTATTTGATGTAGGAATATTGGCAAAGATTAAATCAGGTTAAAAATAGTCCCTAAAATTAACCATTACTTGCCAAATTGCGAGACGGATCACCCAAATAAACCTGATCCGTTGGGCCAGGATTTAATGCAGTCGGTAAAATCTGCCAATGTTGAGATAAACGCTGTAAAACCTTATCCTGTTCTGCCCGTAGGCGATCAAAGTTACTGCCACCATTAATAATCGTAAACCAGACCATGCCCCGTTCCTGGGTGGGAATAATCCCCGCTAAAGCACTCACTTGATTGAGGGTTCCTGTTTTCACCGTCAAGCCTGGGGGCATATTGCGCCACTGTAGGGTTCCATCGTGATCGCGTCCCATCACAGGAAAGAGATCGGAAAGATTGAATGTTGTGGATTTTAATTTTTCTTGTAATGCCATAAACATTAAGGTTACCGCACGGGGAGAAATGCGATTTTCTACCGCCAATCCCGATCCATTTTTTAACTGAATTTCTTCTAAAGGAATTTTTGCTAATTGGGAAACTCTTTCCCTAATTACCGCCGCGCCGCCAATTTCTTCCGCCAACATTTCTGCCATGTCATTATTACTATAAATATTCATCTGCTTTAACAGCGAACTGAGGGGCAAAGATTGATGACGTAATAGTAATTGGGCATCGGTTGGGATCGCGGCTTGCGACTGTATAGAACCCTCGATTTCCACAGTGGGACGAGGTGTTTCCTTGGGTAATTCTGCATGGGCTTTTTTGATCAAACCAGACCATTTACTCGAATTAACCGCTTGTTGAAGCAAAGAGCCTGTAATCGTAGGATCACTTTTAAAATTCATCGCAAAATTGCCCGTGATGATTAAATCCCCCGTAACTTGCCTAATTCCTAGTTGATTTAAGGCATTGCCCAACGCGATCGCCTCTTCCCAGACAAACAAAGGATCGCCACCGCCCTCTATCAATAAATTTCCTTGCAAAACGCCATTCGTCACCGTCCCGATCGCATAAATCCGAGTTTCAAAACGGTGATTCAGATCCCATTTATCAATCGAAGCCAGGGTTGTGGCAACTTTCGTCAAAGAAGCCGCCGAAACGGGAGTATTCTGATTATTTTCGACTAAATAGGCCCACTCAGATTGCATCCAGATTCCCTGGCGATCGCGATCGTAGCCCTTCGCCGCCAGGGTCTTGAGATAGTCCTGAAAAATTTCTGTCACCACAGGATCAGGCTGGGTCGGCACATCGAAAATTTTCGCCTGCTCCCAGGAAACCATCGGCAAAGGTTCCAAGGATTGGGCATTTCCTCCCCAAAACTGAGCCAAAAGTCCAATAAATGCCAAATTCATGCCATTAACCATTATTGTCTTTTCCTACCATAAACCAATAGTATTTTAAGCATTTTTTTCGCTTTTGGGCAGATCAACGGCTTGCTTCTCCCTAACTAGGACTATCGGTTTCCACCTTGGTGGCCGAGACGGTTTCTTCGGGTTCTAGTCGGGCCTGCATTTTGACCGTCTCTTCAATGCTCTGAGCTTCTCGTTTAAATTCCGACTCAAATTCTTTAGAGGCTTCCTGAAATCCCTTGAGGGTTTTTCCTAAACTGCGACCAATTTCAGGTAATTTTTTCGGGCCAAAGACCAACAGCGCAATGATCACAATTAAACCCATTTCGGGTAAACCAATGCCAAAAACGTTCATAATATCTCCTTTTTGCGGAATAAAAAAAGAAAAGATCCCAGCGAAACCAGGATCTGGATTGCCATGCTAATAATAGACGGCCAATCGGGAAATGAAAAAGATTAAAGAATTGATTAACCTTTCCAGCCCACCGTAAACCCTTCTAAAACGAGGGAAGAGTTATAGATTTGCAGAATGATCAGCAAAAACACGAAAAACAGTAACATAAATACGCCCATAACAGGAGTAGTCCCCCAACCAGGGACAACTTTACCGTATTCTGAGTTCAAAGGTCTGAGGATATCTCCCAACCGAGTACGCTGTGCCATAGATTACCCGCAATATGTGTAAATTAAATTTTGCAATATTCTGTAATAATATAGGAAAATAGGTATCACAATCAAGATAACTTTTATGGAACCTGCAGCAGTCGTTGGTATTACCTTTGCGTCGATCCTTATCGGAATCACTGGATTCGCCATTTATACGTCTTTTGGCCCGCCTTCAGCCGCTTTGGACGATCCTTTTGATGATCATGAAGATTAGGGTGATCTTGGTTAGCCGTCGAGGAAAAGGCGGCAACTTTTCATTAATGTTTGGGGTTAAAGGGCGATCGCAGTTTGATAAGCTCACTGATCGCAGTTTATCCCTACAATGCTTTCCGTAGGCTCTGTAATATTTTCCATTTTATCGCCAAAGTATAGCAGTATTTTTGTTTAGTTCTCGGCTAAGATATTTGGGTAATTCTTTACCTCATGCTGTATAGTCTTCTACGAGAAGTTCAAGGACTTGGAGCGCGTTTTCTAAGGTTTCTTGGTAATTATTTCCATGAGTATGGGCGTAGGGGCCAAATTCAGGTAAGTAGGTGGTTGGAATTAAATGTAAAATGGATTACCCTGAAAGTCTTGCTGTGACTCGATTCTCTAGAAAAATAATTGTGCCTACCTACTTAGATGGGCTATAAATTTGTTGTCTTCTTCTGACCATTGAATGGAAATACTATAGTGATAATTCATGGGTTGTCTACTTGATCTAAGTTTTTCAATTCTTGAAGTGCGTTTCTTACGTCTTTTTCCTGATGGCGAGGCGATAGGTAAATCCTCATTTCAGAAGTATAGATTTGAATTCTCGGATTTTTTTAGGCATTAGTCCAATGGTTTAAGGGTTTGGTTAAGGATAAGGGTAGGGGTTTAGTTTCTAAATCCTTAGATTATTGGACTTGGAGACCAAGCCTCTGCAATGTTTTCTGTAGGCTCTGCAATATTAATGAATAGCTTTACAATGTTAATGTATCACTCTGCAACATTAATGTGTTACTTAAGTGAATACAATTCACTTCTACAATGTTTGTTGTAGGCTCTGCAATGATAATGTATCGCGTTACAATGCTTATTGTAGGCTCTGCAATATTAATGTGTGCTTTGGGTGAACGCAATTCACCCCTACAATGCTTGTCGTAGGCTCTGCAATAATTGAGGATTAGTTGCAATTCTTTCTAGCAACATTAAATTTGTTTCTGTATCTGGATAGGGAAGGTTTGCTTGTTGGGCAAAAGCTTGTAGATGACTATACAGTGTTTGGGTATCGCAATCCAGAAGGGCTTGTACATTCAACATTTTTGTTGCAAACAGAGAGTCTTGAGTATCGGGATGATGATCACCTAATGCTTTTTGAAAAATGGTTAATGCTCGTTGAGACAGTTTTTGTGCCTTTGTGTAATTGCCCTGAGCGTTATAAAGAAACGCTAAATTATTGAGACTTTGGGCAACGTCGGGATGGTCTCCTCCTAACTGTTTTTCTCTGATAGAAAGCGATTTCTGGTAAAGAGATTCCGCTTCCTTGTAGCGTCCTTGGGATTGGTACAGTAACCCTAAATTGTTGAGACTGGTGGCAACGTGAGGATGATCTGCTCCTAACTGTTTTTCTCTGATGGCAAGAGATCGCAGGATGAGAGGTTCGGCTTCGGCATAGCGTCCTTGACCATAGTATAGTCCTGCTAAATTGTTCAGACTTTGAGCAACGTCGGGATGGTCTGCTCCTAACTGTTTTTCCCAGATAGAAAGCGATCGCAGTATGAGAGGTTCGGCCTCGGCATAGCGTCCTTGGCTATCGTACAGTAACCCTAAATTGTTGAGACTTCGAGCAACGTCGGGATGATCTGCTCCTAACTGTTTTTCCCTAATCGCCAGCGATCGTAGGTTGAGAAGTTCGGCTTCTTTGTATTTCCCTTGAATGCGGTAAAGTTCCGCCAGATTGTTGAGACTTCGAGCAACGTCGGGATGATCTGCCCCTAACTGTTTTTCCCCAATCGCCAGCGATCGTAGGTTGAGAAGTTCGGCTTCTTTGTATTTCCCTTGAATGCGGTAAAGTTCCGCCAGATTGTTGAGACTTCGAGCAACGTCGGGATGGTCTGCTACTAACTGTTTTTCAAGGATCGTCAGTGATTGCAGGAAGAGGGGTTCGGCTTCTAGGTAGCGTTCTTGGCTACGGTACAGTAACCCTAAGTTGTTGAGACTGGAGGCAACCTTGGGATGGTCTGCTCCTAAATGTTTTTGCCTGATCGCGAATGATCGCAGGAAGAGGTGTTCGGCTTCGGGGTAGCGTCCTTGGTTGCGGTACAGTAAGCCTAAATTGCTGAGACTTAGAGCAACGTCGGGATGGTCTGCTACTAACTGTTTTTCCCTGATCGCCAGCGATCGCTCGAAGAAGGGTTCGGCTTCTGTGTAGCGTCCTTGCTTACGGTACAGTAAGCCTAAATTGTTGAGACTGGTGGCTAAAGCGATATCGGATTGAAGTTCCTCTTGTATCTTCACTGCTTTTTGATAGGCGGTGATCGCGGCTTGTAAATCAGCTTGATAATTGGTAGATTGACCATTATCTAATCTTTGTTTATAGGCATCTCCTAAACTGGAATATAATGTCGCTAAACTCTCATCTGGTTCACCTTTTTTCCGTGCAATTAGATCCTGTAAATCTTCGACTTTTAGCATTCCGACACCTCTTTCTTCAATATCGGCAAAACTTAATTGGGGTTGCATTTCAAAGGCCGCGATTTCCCGTATTGGTGCATCTTCTTTAGGAATAAATTCAGCAACAAAAAAGAAAACTCCCCCCACGCCAACTATAAAAATCCATCGCTTTTTCAGCAATATAATCATGAATTACATTCGTTAACCACAACACAACAGGAAAGGGAAAATCCCGTAAACCTTCCCTGGTATATTGCAAATAATCAGTAAAAATCTCTAATTGGGAACGAGCTGCTCCTAAATTTAAAAACAATAAATCTGTTGCGCCCATTACCGTTAAAACGGCTTGACCTTTTTGTTTTAAATAATCCTCCGAGCGATAAAGACGAGATAGAGCATCATATAAACTCGGATCTTGGGGATTAATGGTTAAGCGATAGGGACAAATCCCCATTTTTTTTAACTCTTTTTCGTAGTCTTGGGTTAGGCGATCGCGATAATGTTTATCATCACAAACCGCTAATAATAAATTCAAATCTCCCTGACCCGCTTCAACAGAAACAATCAGCCCATCGTAGCTATCACGATTAAGTTGTGCTGTATTTTTAATATTAAGAATCTGCATGATTTTTTTCCCATTCACCTAATAAATCAACCACAATTGGATGAACGTCATACCACTCTCGATCATTGCGATATTCAATCACACCTAATAATTTCAATAAAACAAAAAAATCAGGATCTTCGGAGTCATCGGGAGCGTAGGTTTTACGAACTTGCTGTAAAATCTCATAACGTTTTTTGCCCAACGTTCTCGCCATCTGGATTCGCAAATTATTAACCGCAATTTCCAGAACATCTAGATCAATTTTGACGGCTTTTTCAGGTTCCTGCAATAACCAACGCAGACAAATACGACAACATTCATTGGTAATCCTGACTAATTCTCGCAACACGCCACCGCTATACAAAATCACCTGGGCGATCGCTTCTTCATCAATTAATTCACTTTCACTATTGGGATCAGCTAAATAAGATTCTCGATCTAAACGTAACCGCAGAATTTCTTTGAGCGTTTCTACAGCTTTCTTTTGGGGAACAGGATCAGGCTTACGAGTTTCTCCCTTAGCATAAATTTTCATTACGCGCATTGCAACAATTTGATCACTGGTTTCACTTTGTAGAGTCGGCAGCAGTTCACCATCACGCAAAGCCCAAATGGGGAGGGTATAAACAATACAAAAATTAGGCAAAAATAAGGACTTAATATTGCCATGAAATGTCTCTAAAACAATTTCTCGATCAAGCTTATCAATATCATCAATAATAACTAATACCCGTTTATTGGTAACTGCTTCAATGACTGCCGCAATCTCATTAATTTTGGTGACTAATTCTGAAACTTTAGGAGCATATTCCTGTTTAATTTCTT
>JBEIFD010000142.1:0-8065 GCA_040382535.1 Merismopediaceae cyanobacterium | reverse complement strand
ATGGGTATTTAGGCAATCCATGAGCAAGTGCCATTTTGCTACATCAGGGCTGGTGGCAATGGTTTTTTGGATATGGCTTAAATAGTCTGCCTCTGTGCGAGTATTTCCGACTGTAGAGCAGATTACTTGACCCTTGGCCACATCAAAACTGGCTATTAACGTTTGAGTGCCGTGACGAATATATTCAAATTCTCGACGTTGAATCTTCCCCTGAGACATCGGATTGCACTTCACCCTTGCTATCCACGATTCCTTGCCGTAGTTGAGTCGTCATTTTTTGCACATCATCCTTATCTAGTCCCAATTCTTTCGCAATCTGACAATTTGACAAGTTTAACCCCATAAAATACAAACACAGTATCCACACCCGCAACGGTTGATGGTGTCCCGCAAAAATTGTATCGGTTAAATCATCAAAATTTACTCCACAGCCCTTACACTGATAGCGTTGTCGCTCTTTGTAAGTTTCATCCTTGCCTCGTTTAATCACACTTACAGCAGATTTCGAGCAAACCCACCACAAGACTAAATGAGCTAATCCTTTCTAGCTATGAATATCGAGAATGTCTTAATCATCTAATTGTCTCTATAAGATTGAAAATTGCGATTAATTATTGCTGAAAATATTCAATTCCTTGTTGTAAATAATGTAAATAAAGTTGATTATCTTCTTCCGTTTGCAACTTAGGAATAATAATCGCTTCTTTTGCGGTTAAAATTAAAATTTCCGCGTCAGGATTAGCTAATAATAAGACGGCTTTAATCTCAGCAGTATTGAGTTTTCCGATAACTTGATTGTCGATCGCGACTTTTAGATAATTCTGGTCTAAATAGGTATGTTTAACGCGACTGAGTTGCCAGCCCTTATAAACCATGATGGCGATCGCGATAAATAAGGGAAAGAGAGTCCATTGGGAAAATAAATTGTTAGGAACTTCTACAATAACAACATCACCTTGAAAACCTTGAATTACTCCATCAATGATCCTCCCACAGATAAGCATTACTTTTGACATCACCAACAAAAATAAAATAAAACCAGAATCCTGAAAAATTTGTTTGATTAATGCCCAGGAATGTCGTAGTCGCCAGACAGAATGAATATGCCATTTTTGCTGATTGGTTGGGACTTGAACACCTGGTTTAGCCCTATCTAAAAATTTAATAATGTCAGGATCTAAGGGATACTCCGCATAATTATTTTGTCCCTGACTCCCTCGAAAAATAATCGGCACATCGATCCACTGTGTAAAAAGTCTCGCTTGATTAAATGCCTGAGTCACCGTTTTTTCTTCATCAATAATCCATTCTGAACCATCAAAACCCTGTAGGCTAATTTGCCACACATTGCCTATTTTTTCTTGAAATGATCCTCCATAGATAGAACGATGATCAATGATTAATGCTCGAATTTGTCCCCAATTTAATTCAGTTTGTAGAGTTTTTTGATGGGGTAAAGAAAAACTCCAGAGCAGACGTTCTTCTCCTTTGTCGGTTATTTTAATAGGAATTGCATATTTTCCTTTGCGATATTCTGATTTAGCAAAATTATAATCTAAATACCAAATGATGAAAAAAAGTGTGAAAATAATCGGGAAATATGCTTTGCTAAGATAGCTAAACCAAGACAAGATTAAAAACATGACAAATAAGAATAGTCCTGCTAATTCATTGTCATTTTTTTTGCCTTCAATCAGTTCAGCCCACATCACTTTTAATAAAAAAGAATAGAGAGACTGAAATAGTTTTTTAAGCTGGACAACGGGGAAAATGAGGATCGCATAAATACTTTTTTGAGGATAGATGCTTTTTCCTTGGAAGAGAAGGGGATCTGACATAAAAAATGAAGACTGAGTGATCTTTACAGTTTATTCAATGGGAAAGCTGGGAATAAATTGATCAATTTTGGTCATAATTGTGAGGGTTTGTTGTAGGGCAATGACAATTTTTTGATAGTGGATAATATCTTCGTCGGATAAAGCGCGATCGCATTTTTTACGGTCTTTGAGCCATTTTTCTAGGACTTGGTAGCCGCCAATTTTAAATTCCCAAATTTGCTTAGGAATGTTTGCAAAGTATTTTTTGGGATTAATATAAACTCGTTGCAGTTGATCGTTATAAATAACCTGGCTAACTTGGTTATCGCCTTCGCCTTCATAGGTTGTTGTTAATTGATTAAATTCATCGGATTTGAGTAAATGCAGATTAACTAATTGTTCGCCTTGGGTTACTAGGTGATTAAATAGTTGATCATTTTTAGTGAGGGGAAGTCGGGGAAAGTCTATTTTGAGAAATTCGGCATAGCGTTGGCGATAGGTGGGGCTATGAAAGATTGCGTAGGCGTAATAAAATATTTTTTCGGGTGTGGGAATATAACCGAGTTTTTCTTTGATGGCAGTTAAAAATTCTGGAGAAAAATTAGGAGTTCTTTCTAAAAAAAGATTCCCTTGTTGGTTTTCTGTATCGGGATAAATATAAAGAGGAAAATAAGAATTACGTTCTCTAGAATTAAGAGATAAAGTATTACAATCACCTATCATATCAGTTACAAAAATATGGTAAAAACCAATTTCTTGCTGTTGTCGTGAAGCCATTAAAGTTAAATTAGGTTTCGATAAATGACTCATTAAATCTTTATGGGATCTTCTTAAATAATCGTCAAAATAAAGATATCTGATGTCAAACGGTCGATAGCAATAAGATTTTATATTAGAATATGTGAAAGAAGATTTCATAAGATCATTTCTTTTTTTGAAAATGGCCATCCGCTTGTATCCTGTATGTCATATTTATTTTGTATATCAGATAAAGAAATGGAAGAATCAAAAAAATCTTTGATGATCACTTCTAAAAGATTTTCTGAAAAAGAAACCAAACAAGAATCTTTACCTGTTTCTATTCCAGTTGAGTATTTTTTAAAAATTTCTGTAACTAACCATCCTTTTTGATACTCATCTTCAAAATCAAAATTCTTAGGTGCAAAAAAATAATTGGGTTGAGTCGGTTTTAATTCAATCCATTCAACCTCTCTAAACTTAACTTCTTCCAAAAACTTATACTTTGCTTCTCGTTTTCCCCAAAGATCATAATAAAAAACCTTCGCCATTTCCTTCACGCCACTTCTATCTTTATAAACCTTAGAAAAATAATCAGGTTCCGTCTTTTCTCTCAGCGCAAGCAAAATCGCCACACCTTGCTGAATATCAAACACATTTTGATCAATCCCTCCCTCTGGTGTCGTTTCTTTTAATAAAGAATTACCATGTAAATCGATAATATAAAGCGTATCAAAATATTTTAATAACTCCTCACGCATTCCTCGATGGATTAACCCATTCAAATAGGAATGATTCGTAATAAAACCGATAATACCGTAGCCCGTTGGTGTTTTTTGAATTTGATATTGGGCAAAACGAATAAATTTAATATAATCATCATCCAAGGGTTGAATATTTTTTTCTTGCTCTAATCTAGCCCGACCTTTATACATTTCTAATAACTCTCCAATATGGGTTACCTCCGTAATCGTTTTACCCGCTTTTCCTGTTTTATAAACCTTCTCCCATTCAAGCCCATTATATTTAATATTAGCCAAATATCGAGTATCTTCATTAATCACTCTTTTTCGTTTACTAGCATTCTGAGAACTCACCGAATAGGGCGGATTTCCTAACACCACAATAATCGGAACATCGGTTTTAATATCTGCGGCTTGATTTGATTCATCGGATAAAAATTTGGCAACAATCAGATCGGATTCCTTAATTCCTTCTTCTAGAGCATTCGTTAAATAAATATTTAATCTTTCTTCTGGTTCAAATTTATAACCGATACTTTCTAATAATAACGCCAACTTTAAATGGGCGATCGTATAGGGAGTCATCAACAATTCAAACCCATAGAGACGACTTAATAATTGACTTTCTCTTAATAACTCATTCCATTTATTGACTCCGTATCTTTCAAAATTACGATAAACTTGTTTAATCACTTCATACAAAAAAGTCCCCGTTCCCGTTGCAGGATCAAGAATCGTTACCCGCCTGTTTCCTAACCCAAAATTTATATCAAAATCCTTATCTAAAATATCATTCACCGCTTGCACAATAAAAGTAACCACAGGTTCAGGCGTATAATAAACCCCACGACTTTTCCGTAAAGAAGACTCATAGGCCGCCAAAAAAGTCTCATAAAAATGTACTACAGGATCTTGTCTTCGGGTTTCTTGACCAAATCTTTCTAACACACTTCCCATGTCAACTTTGATAAAAAGCTCAACTAAATCCTCAATTGTCCAGTGAATTTTACTGATAACATCTGTTTCAATAACCGTATTAAATAAACCCTGAAGAAAAGGAATTTTATTACTAATAAAACGACTCGCTGTTTTACGACTAAATAAATCTTGACTAGGATTTTGCGCATGGCCCACTCTTGCCGTAAATAAACCATAGGCGATCGTTTGAGCGTACATATCCGCAAAAGTATGATTATCCAAATCAGGTAATAATAAATCTTGAAATAATAGCTTAAGTTGAGTTAATTCTCCTGTTTTATCCTCTAGCTTTAAGGCTTCTTCAATGGAATATTTAACGGATTTAGTATGAACGGCCATTTGACCCGCCAGATCATAATAATTATTGATATCTTTTTTCCTATATCCTAAAAATAACTGCAATAACTGAACCACTTCTTCCGTCTTCTCATGGGCAATAATTGTATCTTTTTCAAGATAGGCGATCGCGGCTGTTTGCTTTAACTTGCCATCCACATACCAACGAAATTCTAAATAGTTAGTGAGAATTAAATTTTGTCCCACCGATGATTCTCGATAACGTTCTAATTGTTCCGTTTTTTCTTCATTGTCTAAATTTTTATTAATATCCTTTGCTTCGATATATCCCACTAACTGACCATTTTTTCTGACCGTAAAATCAGGAATACCCGCTTGATTCCCTTTTTCTTCAATCACCGCATTAATTCCTGTCATGGAATCGTCAATTAAAGCCTTAAGCGTTGGATAATGACTTCTCTCGCTTCCTCGCTGAAAATTAACTTGTAAACTTTGGAGATAATGGATAAAGTTGACTATCATAACTAAATTTTTGTAAGGGATTACAATCTGTCTGTTTATTAAAAATCAGTAATATTGTTAATAACTATATAAAAAATATAATACCATGTAGATTTTTAGAGAGTATAACAATCACGTTCTTTGACAGTCTATTTATATATTAAATTAAAGTAAACTTTTTTGTCAGCGATTTCTTTGCTTGCGTTCTCCATGAATCGTCCCGATAATGGTTATACTAACTAATCAACGCCTTAATTTTATTTTTAACTGGTCAAGTTTTTAAAAATTATTTGTAACCATTGTCAACCCTTCTTTCCCTATCAAGCGTGACTACTCAAACTCCTACTCTTTCGCAACACGACGGTACTGCTCTCTCAGAATCCCTTGAAGATAACCTGAAAAGCCAGATTATCGTTATTCTAGATTTCGGCTCCCAATATTCCGAATTGATCGCCCGTCGCATTCGAGAAACCCAGGTTTATTCAGAAGTCCTTTCCTATCGCACGACTACTGAACAATTGCGGAAAATTAATCCCAAGGGAATTATTCTGTCGGGTGGCCCTAGTTCTGTCTATGACACGGGTGCGCCCCAGTGCGATCCTGATATTTGGCAGTTAGGGGTTCCCGTTTTGGGAGTCTGTTATGGAATGCAACTGATGGTGAAACAGTTGGGCGGTACGGTTGAACGGTCTAAACGGGCGGAATACGGTAAAGCGTCGCTTTTTATAGATGATCCGACGGATTTGTTGACCAATGTGGAAGAAGGTTCGACGATGTGGATGAGTCATGGAGATTCTTGTACAGAGTTACCTGAAGGCTTTGAGACTTTGGCCCATACGGAGAATACTCCCTGTGCCGCGATCGCCAATCACAAGAAACATCTATTTGGGGTGCAGTTCCATCCTGAAGTGGTTCATTCCATTGGTGGTATTGCTTTGATTCGTAACTTTGTTTATCATATCTGTGAGTGTGAACCGACTTGGACAACGGAAGCCTTTGTTGATCAATCTATCCGAGAGATTCGCGCCAAAGTTGGGGATAAACGGGTTTTACTCGCTCTTTCGGGAGGAGTCGATTCTTCAACCCTTGCCTTTTTATTGCATCGAGCCATCGGGGATCAATTGACCTGTATGTTTATTGATCAGGGTTTTATGCGAAAGGGTGAACCCGAACGGTTAGTCGAATTATTTGATCAACAATTTCATATTTCTGTCCAATACGTTACTGCCCGCGATCGCTTCCTTGCTCAACTAGAAGGCATCACCGACCCAGAAGAAAAACGTCGTCGCATTGGCCACGAATTTATCCAAGTATTTGAAGAAGAATCCAATCGCCTTGGCCCCTTTGATTATCTTGCCCAGGGAACCCTCTATCCTGATGTGATTGAATCGGCTGATACCAATGTTGATCCCAAGTCGGGAGAACGGGTCGCAGTCAAAATCAAGAGTCATCATAATGTGGGCGGCCTACCCAAAAATCTACGCTTTAAACTCGTTGAACCCCTCCGCAAACTCTTTAAAGATGAAGTGCGTAAATTAGGGCGATCGATTGGTTTACCCGAAGAAATTGTCCGTCGTCATCCTTTTCCAGGGCCTGGTTTAGCCATTCGCATTATCGGAGAAGTCACGGCGGAACGCTTAAATATTTTGCGGGATGCAGACTTTATCGTGCGGGATGAAATTTCTAAACAGGGAATTTATCACGATTTTTGGCAAGCTTTTGCGGTTTTATTGCCCGTTCGCAGTGTCGGAGTCATGGGAGATCAGCGCACCTACGCCCACCCCATCGTTTTGCGTTTGATTACCAGTGAAGACGGTATGACTGCCGATTGGGCCAGGGTTCCCTACGAAGTGTTAGAAATTATTTCTAATCGCATTGTCAATGAAGTGAAGGGCGTGAATCGGGTTGTCTATGACATTACCTCGAAGCCGCCTGGAACTATTGAGTGGGAATAAATCAAGGGGGGTTGACAATGGCTTTAAAAGGCAAATATTCTTGCCCCCCAGGAATGACGGAGACCAAAAAGCTAATCTTCTCCTGTCAACTGCAATTTATATTCGGCGGCGGTCAGGGTATCTGCCAGAGCATCGTCGGGGTTTTCGACCCGTATTTTGATGAGCCAACCTTCTCCATAGGGATCGTCTGCGATCGATTCGGGTGAGTCGATCATGGCATCATTGCGCTCAACAACGGTTCCCGTAACGGGAGCATAGAGGTCAGAGGTTGCTTTAACAGACTCAATCGTTCCAAATCGTTCACTGACTTCTAGAGCTTCACCGACTTCGGGTAGTTCCAGAAACACCAGATCCCCCAACTCATCGATCGCAAAAGCACTGACCCCGATGGTCGCAATTTCCCCATCCAGTCGGACATATTCGTGGCTGTCTAAGTAGTGCAGGTCTTCAGGATAGTCCAGTTCCATGTCACATCCTAATATAGATATAGTTTTAACAAAAGTTAGTTTACAATGTCTTTGCCCAGGGGAATAGGGGAAATTCTACAAATTTACAAATTTTTGACAAACTGTTGCAGACCTCATTAAATTTGACCAGCCCGCAGCAATTCTCAGTATGAGAATGATTCTCATGACTTTATAGATTTGCAATAGATGAAGCCCTTATTCTGTCGTTGATTTGTCAACTGTTTTGATAACCTTGAGGGCTTTTTAATGTTAGTGTCACGAATCTTTCGCGCTGGCTCAAAGACAAAAAATCGAGCCTTACTGCATAAGGGTTTCAGAAAGCCTAAATCGGTCGCGCGAATAAATAAAGACACTAACGAATAATAGAGCAAAGGACTAAGAGGTTTAGAGCTAAGCGCGATCGCAGACTTAGAAAATTACCCAAAATAAAGCAATACCTTTGCCAATTTAGTCCAGAGAGTAGAGAAGACTTTAACGGTAAACTTTCTTTCAAGCGAGGCTTGGCAAAAGTAGTAATCCTAAAAAATTCCGTTAAGGTTTTCCGAAAGGTTTTTTTTAATGTATCCTTT
>JBEIFD010000141.1:0-8082 GCA_040382535.1 Merismopediaceae cyanobacterium | reverse complement strand
TCCCCTCATTCCCGACAAAGACGGTAAAACCGTTAGATGGTACGCCCTGATTGTTGGACTCATCAATTTTGTTTTTCTGATTTACGCTTTTTATACCAACTACGATCTGAGCAATCCCGATTTACAATTGGTCGAGAGCTATACCTGGTTGCCTCAAATTGATCTGAAGTGGTCAGTGGGAGTTGATGGACTGTCCATGCCCCTCGTCATTCTGACAGGATTTATTACCACCCTGGCGACAATGGCGGCTTGGCCTGTCACTCTCAAACCCAAACTCTTTTATTTCCTGATGTTGGCGATGTATGGCGGACAGATTGCAGTGTTTGCGGTACAGGATATGTTACTGTTTTTCCTCGTTTGGGAATTAGAATTGGTTCCTGTTTACCTTATTCTCTCCATTTGGGGCGGAAAACGTCGTCTTTATGCCGCGACCAAGTTTATTCTCTACACCGCAGGCGGTTCCCTGTTTATCCTCATTGGAGCTTTGACGATGGCTTTCTATGGAGATACGGCCACCTTTGATATGTCCGCGATCGCGGCGAAAAACTTTCCTGTTAACCTGCAATTATTGTTATATGCAGGTTTTCTGATAGCTTATGGCGTAAAACTGCCCATTTTCCCTCTGCATACCTGGTTGCCCGATGCTCACGGAGAAGCAACCGCTCCCGCCCATATGTTGCTGGCAGGAATTTTATTAAAAATGGGAGGATACGCCCTCTTTCGCATGAATGCGGGGATGTTACCCGATGCCCATGCCATTTTTGCCCCCGTCCTCGTTATTTTAGGGGTTGTCAATATTATCTATGCCGCATTAACCTCCTTTGCCCAGCGCAATCTCAAGCGAAAAATCGCCTACTCTTCCATTTCCCACATGGGTTTTGTCCTCATCGGTTTAGCGTCTTTTACCGATTTGGGAACCAGTGGCGCGATGTTACAAATGATTTCTCACGGACTCATCGGAGCCAGTTTGTTCTTCATGGTGGGCTGTACCTATGATCGCACTCATACCCTGATGCTGGATGAAATGGGGGGGATTGGCCAAAAGATGAAAAAGGTTTTCGCCATGTGGACGGTCTGCTCCTTCGCGTCTCTTGCCTTACCTGGAATGAGTGGTTTTGTAGCAGAATTAATGGTTTTTGTCGGCTTTGCGACCAGTGATGCCTACAATATCGTATTTCGTTCAATTATCATTGTCTTAATGGGAATTGGTGTTATTCTCACCCCCATCTATCTCCTCTCGATGTTACGAGAAATCCTCTATGGTCAAGAAAATACCGAGTTGACCAAAAAGCATCCCCTCATTGATGCTGAACCCCGCGAAGTTTTCATTATTGCTTGTTTATTAATTCCGATTATTGGGGTTGGTTTGTATCCCAAGTTAGTGACTCAGATTTATGATGCGAGTACGGAAAAATTGACCGCACTCTTACGCAATTCAGTACCGAGTTTAGCGAATACAAGTTCACCGTCTAAATGGAAGGAGATTGCGTTCAAAGCTCCTGAAATTGGCGGCTAAACGTTTTGTTGGGGTGGGTTTAACGGCCCACCTTAAAATTAAATTATGAATAATAAAAACTATCACGAAGAAGTCGAAAAAGATATAAAAAGACTTTTAGACGAAAAGAAAAAACAACATTTAGAAATGGATAAAATTCGTACTGCTATGAGTCCATCGATTGATGATGAAATAAAAAGACTAAAAAAAGAAATTCAGCAAGAAAAAGATGCCAAAAGTAATTCTTCTAAAATTGAAGATATTAGTAATATTTCCCAAGACTTAGAAAATCTTATTGGCATGAAAGAAGTTAAGGATGGGGTCAAATCACTGATCAATACTTTACAAGTTCAAAAACGAAAAAAAGAGTTGGGTATTCCCTCTATTTCTCCTACTCTTCATTCTGTTTTTTACGGCCCACCAGGAACAGGCAAAACTACTGTTGCTCGTCTAATGGGAAAAATTTATCAAGAATTAGGAATATTATCCAAAGGGCATTTAGTCGAAACTGATCGCGCAGGAATGGTAGCTGGCTATATTGGACAAACTGCCATGAAAGTTGATGCACTCATTAATGAAGCCTTAGATGGCGTGCTTTTTATTGACGAAGCTTATACTCTTAAACCTGAAGAATCGCGTAATGATTTTGGACAAGAAGCGATCGATATTTTACTTAAGCGCATGGAAGATCACCGTGATCGATTGGTAGTTATTGTTGCAGGTTATCCAGACGAAATGCAACGATTTATCAAAGCTAATCCTGGTTTAGAATCGAGGTTCACACGCTATTTTTATTTTGAAGATTATCAACCAGATGAACTGTTGGCTATTTTTAATAAAATTTGTCAAGCTAACCATCATCAATTAGATACATTAGCTTCACAAAAGCTATTAGAAAAATTTATCGAATTATACAGCAACCGTAATAAGAATTTTGGGAATGGAAGGTTAGTAAGAAATCTTTTTGAAAAAATCATAGAAAAACAAGAAAACCGATTAGTTAATCTTTCTAATGCAACCAAAGAAACGATGAGTACAATTATAGCTGAAGATATTTTTTAGCTCAAAAAAACTGAAGTGGCTTAAAATACTTTGTTAACAAAGCTTCGTTATATTTAGCAAAATCAGCGTTAAGATTAACTTTTCAAATACTCTCTAAACGATTCCGTAACCAATACCAAATTTTTTTGAGATTTTCTTCCAACCAAAGTACGAATATATCTAACAATTCCAAAATTTGCTCTAAAGGATGCTTGTGATAACCCATTACCTTGGCTTCTGTTTCAATCCACTCAGGAGCCGCGTCTAAGCCCGTTTCCTGGGAAGTGGTTGTCATTAAAGCGGTTTCGATCGCTTCTTCAAGGATTGTATCTAACTGGGAAGAAACTGGAGTCTCCGTAAGAGTTGAAGTTTTTAAGGAGAGTTTAGAAGATTTTGAAATTGTTAAACGAGTAATTTTGGATTTCTTCTGAAATTTTTTCTGATTTTTACCCGATTGACTGGGTTTAAGGGCAGTCCGCTTTGGCATCCCTCTTAAAGGAAGCGATGGGCTTGTTTCGGGTGAGTTTACTACATTAACTTCGGTGCTTCTGTCGATAAACAGATCTTCCCAGGTGAGCCAGGGATCATCAATGCTATCCGTTGAACCGACAAAAGATTTACCATTTTGTCCCGACAGATGGGCATTAGCAGATTTTTGTCCGAAGAAGTAGGCGATCGCGGCTTGGATCAAAACTTGAATTTGAAAGGGATCGGGGGGAATAGTTTCAATGGCGTTAGGTGTGGCTAATTGATTTTCTGGATTTTTAAGGGACGTGAGCGCGTGGCCGAGATTCGTTTGGGTTAATTGTCCTGAAATGCGTTCTAAAAATTCAGCATTGAGGCGTTTTAATTGGTTTAGTTGGGGAGAATCATTAATTTTTTGTAATTGATGGGGAAAATCAATATTTTGGATAATTTGTCCCGTTTTTTCAAGGGAAGATTCAACCACAGCAGAATGGCGGACGATCTGTAAACTCTGATTGAACTGCTGAAAAAGTTGTTGACCTAATTTATTTTCCTGACTTTCTAAGGCCGCAACCCGTTGGTCTAATTTTTGAATAAGAGCATTGCCACCAATGGTCAAAGAGGTCGCAGGAACCAAAGCAGACTGATTTAACTGGGGTAATTTCGGTCGAAAACTTTGGGATTCTAGCCAATGTAAAGTCTGCCAGAGTAATTGGACGGGGGGTAAAACTTTTTCCGTTTGCTCATTCACCAAAGGAATAAATCCGAGCATTTTTTGGGAGATTGACCATTGCAAGCGTCTTTCATACCAATAATTAGCCATTTCTGCCCGAATAGATTGCTTGAGAAGCGTTTGTTGCTCCAGGGACAGGACATCTAGAATTTCATTGTCGGCGGTGGTGAGGACTAATTGACGATTTTCAATGACGCAGGAAATCCCCCGAATCACCAGATCCTTGGTGGGAGAAAAGACATTTTTTATCTGGCTGACTAGATTTTCTAAAGGATGGGAGTTTAGAGACTTGGGCGCGATCGCGGCAGGAAGGGCTAAATGTTGGGAGAGAGCAGGATTTTCTAGGTCTTGCTGGATTTGTTGAAAAAACTGGGAGGAAAGGACAATTTCTTTTTTTCGTGGTGAATGGTCTGGCTTAACGTCGTTTAAATTTGCCGTAAGAACGGAAGCATCCGGCAATTCAAACCAGGGTTCAATCGCCGTCAAGATTTTTTCGAGGGGTTGATCGACGGGCGGCTCGGATAAATAGACCTCGGCTGGGGGTAAGGCTTGATTAGAAGCGGCTGTTCCTAAGACTTCCCCTGTCCAGTTCCTCGGTTGAAAAATCCAATGTAAGGGAGAAATCAACAGTTGCGCTCCCCACTCCGCCGCGACTTTGAGATGGCGAAAAGTTTCCCCAATGCGATCGCGAAATTGCAGCGATCGACGATTGACAAAATTAAAAAGACGACTTTTATAGGGGCGACTAGAAATTGACATCGAAAGGTGAGAACCGTTTTTTCAATAAAGGCAACAACTCATTTTAAGATTAACAGGAATCTCTACGGTACGGATAATTATCCAATCAAGCTTCAAGGGCTGATCTTTTCGGTAGCATCAACACATAGCGATAACCTGAATCGGCAGTCCCCTGAAGTACCACTTTTCCGTTATGACTATCTGCCAAATAACATCCCAGCAATAGCCCCAAAAGATTGTGGGGCCTTTTTTCCCCTGAGTCTGAGGAATGGGTGAGTTGATGGATAATCTCCTCTAAAGACGCAACCGTTAAAGCCTGATGATCGCTATCCCTACTCATTCCATTGGGGTCTTCTGTTTCCAGACTTTCCTTGAGAAGTTCGATAGACGGCTGGGAATGGGAAATACGGTCTAGATCGCTCATCACAGGAGGCTGTAAATGAACATGGGGCAGACCATCTTCAATCCAAGGGTGATACATCCAGAGGGAAATATTTAAGGTTTGAGTCCGATGGGAAATATGAATGCGAATTTCTCCTCCAGGCTCGGAAGCTTCAATGATGCTGATCAGGAGGTAATAGACGGCTTGTTTAACTTTTTCTTTATCTAACAACCACACTCGTTTACCTGGGTCAATGGATAGTCGAATCTCTTGACGCTTTTGTTTGGCAATTGCGGATAGGCTATGGAGACATTTTTGAGTCAACATTTCGAGATTGACGGGCATTAAGGCTAATTCGGTAGGATATTCTTCTATAGAGCCAATTTTCAATATTTCTTCCACCAGCCCGTTCAAATTCTCTCCACTATGGTGAATGATTTCCATATAGTCTTTTTGTTTTTGGGTTAATGTCCCAAAGACTTCTCCTTTTAAAACACTGGACATTCCGATCACTGCGGTCAAGGGAGAGCGGAGTTCCTGGGCCAGTTGATTGACTAGCTTCAGCTTTAGGTCGGCCAGCGATCGCAAAAAATCAGATTTAGGGGGGGGCGGTGTCAAAGAATTGGTAGGGGAAGGGGCGATCGCTTCCACTGAAGAAGGCGGTCTGGGCAGAACAAAGGATTCTTGGAGGGTTTCCGCTTGTTTTTTGAGCAAATAATCCCGCTCAAATTCACCCATACACCAGCGAGCAACCACACACAAAAATTCTATGTCTCGATTGGTAAAACGCCGAGCCGTTAAATCCAGAATGCTTAAGCTCCCAATACATTGGCCTGCGGCGGTAATCAGAGGCGCACCCACATAACTACGAATTCCGTAATCCTGGGTTAAAACACTATGGAAAAAAACAGATTCAGAAAAAGTATCTTCAATCAGTAGAGGCTGCTGACTATCGACAACATAGGTACAAAAAGCATCGAGTCGATCAAGTTTGCGGTCAGTCGCCAACCGATTCATCAAACCTAACCGAGACAAACCGATCGCCGATTTAATCCACACCTGGTCAAAGACAATAAGGGTCAAAATACAGATAGGAGATTCGAGAAAACGCGCCGCCATCTGGGTTGCTTCATCAAAAATGGGAATCGTGTCCATTTCTAATAAACCGAGATCTTTAAGACTGGCGACTCGGTTTTGCTCACGAATAGTCGAAGAGAGTCCATCTAATCGACAAGAGAGACGGCTACCCGTGTCAATTAGGCTGTCTCCCATCCCAAGGTCAATGGCTTGTGCGTGCATCGTAAATGTTTGTTTTATTCCAATATTGGGCATATTAGGTTAACACCAGCCGACATTACCCAGCTAAATTACTTTAGATTATTAACCGCAATTAACAGAAAGATTTGTCGTGGTTTTGAATAGTTTAATGGCGACTATTGAGCTATCTGGTTTTAGTATTCCCGAAATTACCTTGGAATAAACATTTTTAATGATTTTTTTCGGGATAACTTTTCAACTTTTTAATAATTTTTCAATCTGTTGTTGTTCCAACGGTTGCAGTTCTCGCCACTGACCAGGAGCGAGTCCATTCAAGTTAAGTCTGGGAGAGTGTTTCTCTTTTCCGATCGCGATCGCGGTTCTCACTAAGCGCAGGGTCGGAAATCCAATCGCTGCCGTCATCCGTCTCACCTGGCGATTGCGGCCTTCGGTGAGGGTAATTTCTAGCCAACAGGTCGGGATATTTTTTCGATAGCGAATGGGGGGATCACGGGGCGGCAACTCTGGCTCTAATGCTAATTTTTTCGCGATCGCGGGACGAGTTTGATAATCCTGAATCGGAATTCCTCGACCCAGGGGTTGGAGAGCCGCATCATCAGGAATCCCTTCAACCTGAACCCAATAGGTGCGGGGATGGGCGAATTGACGATGGGCCAAGCGATGTTGGAGACGGCCATTGTTAGTTAACAGTAATAATCCCTCACTATCGTAATCTAGGCGGCCAACGGGGTAAATTTCGGGAAGATTAAGGTAATCCTTGAGGGTTTTGCGGGGCGTGTCCCCATGATTATCCGTAAATTGGC
Organism: Merismopediaceae cyanobacterium; assembly: GCA_040382535.1. Classification (GTDB taxonomy): domain Bacteria; phylum Cyanobacteriota; class Cyanobacteriia; order Cyanobacteriales; family Microcystaceae; genus Snowella. The sequence continues at coordinate 1,147 of JBEIFD010000141.1, read as the reverse complement.
AAAGCACCCCATAGGGCTTATAAAACAAAATATAATGAAACATCCGTAAAAATTTAATTAGAATAAAACAAGATTATGGGCTTGATATCGCTTTTTCCCTTTGTACTTCAGCTAGAAAATGATTTCAACCGTTGTCATCATACTTTACCGAACAATAACCAATCCTTCATTATCCCAGGGCAATCACCCAAGTTAGATCAAAAACGTCATATAGATGGGGAAATTGCAAAAGTAGATACAGTATTTTGAGGTTTTTCAGATTATTTTCTACCATAGACAGTTATTTTTTGAGTCCTAACGGCTTTTTCGTATCCACTAGGGAAGATAGGCGTTTTATCTATAATCATGTTATCTTGACGAATCTAAATACTGGGTAATGAAGACTATTTTACCCTGTTAATTTAGTCGCACATCAGCTTTTTTAATCATCTCCAAAAACCTTTTATTTGAAGAATTTAAAGATTTATATTGTATTTAAAATTTTTACTTTACCATGACATCAACCTATCAAGATGTAAACTCTGTTATTCGATTACTAGAAGAGGAGATAGAGCAACGCTATCCCAATGGAATGCTATCAGAAATTTACCAAGTTTCTACATTAATTAATAGTTTGCCTGGTATTGCCTATCGTTGTAAATGGGATGCTCAATTGACAATTGAATTTATGAGTGAAGGTTGTACTCAATTAATCGGTTATTCCTCCTCAGAATTCATCGGGAAATCTCGTCAGGTTTACGATAAATATGTATTTTATGAAGATCAAATTTGGCTCAATGAACAAATACAAAATGCGTTAAATCAATCTCAGCCCTATGACCTAGAATATCGATTGATTACCCAAGAGGGCCAACAAAAGTGGGTTTGGGAGAAGGGAACAGGGATTTATTCTAGTTCAGGAGAGCTACTGTTTATTGAGGGTTTTATTACTGATATCAGCGATCGCCATTCCACTGAATTAGCGGTAAAAGAAAGCCAAAGACAACTAGACAGTTTCATGAATGCCATTCCTGGGATTTTTTTTCGGACGAGTCATGAAGAAGGATTCCCCATGCGCTATATCAGTCGAGGATGCGAACAACTGACAGGATACACCAGCAATGAAATGATTAATAACCCCCTTTATGGATTCAATAATATTACCCAT
>JBEIFD010000140.1:0-8116 GCA_040382535.1 Merismopediaceae cyanobacterium | reverse complement strand
TTTCTGGTACTAGACATTGCAATAGTGTTAGGATGTCAAACATGGGCTGTCTGTGGCTTTTGAGTTGTTTTTTTGAAGACTATAACTTTACTACATTCAGCCCTCTCTCTTCACACCCTTTTTTTGGCTAAGGTATTGATACATAAAAGTTTTTAATACGACACTACTTTGAGTGTTTGTATTATCCCATCAGTTTCCTTCGCGCAAGCAGAAATTTTTCTAATTTTTTTCAAGACCATTTCTAAAGTGTCATGAAACATTATATGAAGAAGACCTGAAATTTGTTGGATAAATAAGGCAGAATAACGGTAAGTGAATTAGAGCAATGGGTTTTCGCCATGCAAGGATTGCAATCGAAATTTTTTTCTGACCGTTCAAATCAGGCTACAACGGAAGAATCGACTCGTACTCGAATTTTGCAGTCGGCTCTGCGGCTTTTTGCGACTCAGGGTTTTGAAGGAACAACGACGAAGGACTTGGCCCAGGCGGCTAATGTGGCAGAAGGAACTTTATTTCGCTATTTTACAAATAAAAAAGCAATTTTAGTCGAAGTTGCCACAGAGGGCTGGATTGAGATTTTAACGGATTTATTGACAGAGTTAAGCGAAATGGGCAGTTATAAGGCGATCGCTCAGGTAATGCGCCATCGAATGTTACGGATGCAGGAAAATAAGCATTTATTGCAGGTTTGTTTTGTGGAAGCTCAATTTCATCCCGAACTCCGCGATCGCATTCAATCAGAAATTATCGCCAAAATGACGGATGTGGCCGAGGCTTTTTTTGAAACCGCGATGAAAAAGGGTATTTATCGACCGATGAATCCCAAAATTGTCGCCCAGGTCTTTTTGGGAATGTTCGCTGTCGCAGGTTTTTCGGAACAAACTATCGATCCCCATGCCTCTCCGAAAATGTTACAAGAAATGGCTGAAGGATTAGCCGATATTTTTTTAAATGGGGTTTTAGCAAAGGAATAAGCCTTAAAACACAGAGAGAGTTTGTAAAGATTGAATAAAGTCTTGTACAACTTCAGGCGGCCATTGCCCTTCACAACACCGCCCCTGATTCAAAATAAACCGTAAAGAATAGGATTGGGGATAACCCGTTACTTCTAGCCAAATTAGGTCACTTTCCGCTTCACAGGTGATTTTTTCTTCGTCCATTAATTCGGTGGCGATCGCTTGCATTGTTTCGCTTAATTGCCCAACCAACCTACAAAAATCCTGCCATTCGACTAAAGTTAACTCGATCGCCCAATCTTGACCACCGATTAACCCTTGGTAAGTGGCAGAATTAGGATTAAACCCAATGCGCCAACCGTTTCCTTCTTTAAATACCCGATTTTCCATACTAGGGCATTAATTTTCCATACTAGGGCATTAATAGTTGAGCATCCCCAGGTTTGGCGAGAGAAGGCTTGCCCGACTCATCTTTTGGAGTGGATTGGGGTGTCGGGGAAATCTTGGTTTTAGCAGGTTTTTCTGTGGCTTGGGGTTTATAAATAAAAGCTAATAAATCAACCAATTCTTGACGTTGACGACGATTTAATGCCTGAATTGCCTTAACATCCGTTGTAAACGGGTTCGTTGTGAGGGTGACACTACCAGGATAGGTTTCGGGATCAATGGTTTCATTAACTCCCAAATAATCCGCTAGGGTGAGTTTCCAATCAAAACGATAACGATTTGTCCGTTTTTTTAAATCTTGATTATAACGAATAAACCGACTAACGAGGGTGTGTTCAGGGTTGATTTCTCCCGTTTCCTTGCGGCGATACTCGTTCTCCTTGGGCAGGTAAGGAAGTTGTTGATAAACAATAGCGGCAGCTCCTTCTGCTCGAATTGAAGAGCTATTAGAAACGGTTGGCGGATTTTGGGCGATCGCGGAGGATTTATGATTTGTGCCTAACCCAAAAACTAAACCTAAACCAAGCAGGGCTAACAAAATAAACGATAGAATCCTGCTCGTTAAATTCTGTTTTTGACCAAGCAGAACATCTACGGTTTTTTGAATTTTAGATTGAAAGCCCATGATTCCTAGTTTTTGTTTAAATTGACTTGATCTAACCTCCGATCTAATCGCTAATAATTTCGGGCTGAGTGAGTTCATCGGACATTTCGATAATGGCGCGGATCGTGGGTTTCATCATCGGATCATCAATGCTGTCGAGGTCTTCATAACGACGACGTTTAGCTCGATTAGCCACCAAAACCGTTATGTGGTAACGATTAGAAGCCGCTCGTAGGAGGTCTTCGGAACGGTACATAACTTGAGAAGAATCAAAAGAAGGTCGTTTCTGCATTGATGTTCTGCCAATCGCGATTATTTTTGCAAGTTTTCGGGATTATCTCTAAATGGAAGTTTAACCATCTAATCCACAAGTTCCCATAGTCCATCCTAATCTAATTTGAGTTTCCTTGCATGCTTTCTTGTTGTGTCCCCGAATTTTCTCCCCCAGGGGCTGTTATATTAGTGGGTATTGAAATTTTTTATATTCTGAAAATTTATGGCTGACTCCCTCACTCCCGCTATCAGCGATCGCATTTGTAAACACATGAACGAAGATCACGCCGAGGCGATCGTGCTTTACGCCAAAGTCTATGGTAATCAACCTGAAACAGAAACAGCCCAAATGTTATCTATTGATGCCCAGGGAATGAATTTATCGATTCAAATTCAAGAAAAAAATGATACGCTGCGGATTGAATTTGATCACACTTTAACGGATTCTGAAGATGCCCATCAAACCCTTATTGCGATGGTTCGACAAGCCAGGATTAATTAATGTAGTTGGAGCAGTATGGCGATCACCTTTTCCAATTCGCTCATATTAACATGGTGATCGTTTTACTCATCTTGCAATTTTTCTAAATCATCTAGGCATTGAAGTTGCCCAGAGGCTAATTTGTTTTTTTTGAGATTGTTAAGGTCAATAGATTTAACGAATCCAAATATTAGTATCTGTCCATCCCCTGACTTTGATGACGAACCCAAGGAACTAATTCTTGCCAGCTTTCATAACGAACACCGTGAATTATCTTGTATAAATGCGATCGCCTCCTCTCATTAGGTTTACGTCCCAACTATGCGTCACCTCGTCTCTCAGCCATCCATCAGTGATAACTTAGCCGAACTGCGCCAACAAAAATCTCTACTGACTATTACCCCCAATCTCCATGCCGCTAGAGCATTAGGGGCGACTTTTTATGGTTTACAAAATTTGGCGATTGATGTTTTAAACCGCCCCGAAAATCCCTTAAATCTCGTTTCTGCTGTTCGGAGCCATCAATTATTAAGAGAAGTTATTCGAGAACAAATTAATCCCCAGGATTTGGAAGGAACCACACGGACTTGGATCCCAACGGTACAATCCCTTTTAAAAACCTGTCCAACCTTGCCAAAATTGGATAACTTATCAGACCGTGCCACAAAATTAATTAAAGTCGCGATCGCCTATCAAAAAGTATTACATCAACAAAATTGGATCGATCCATCGGAAGTTTTTTGGCAGGCTTTAGAAAATCTTCAAAAAAATCCCCAATCCCAATCTTTATTGATTTACGGGTACTTTGCTCCGAGTTGGGATGAAGTCAATTTTATTAACGCGATCGCGGGGGAAGAAAGCTATTTTTATTTACCCATTTCTGACCATAATTTATTTACCCAACAACAACAATTAATTAATTTTTTAATAGAAAATAATTGGCGATCGCTTCCTGACAAAAAGATTCTGTCGAGTACACCTGGGTCTTGGTTAGGACAACAATTTTTAACGAATCAACCGAAAGTCATTCTTAAAAAATTAACCATTCAAGCTCATATTTATGCCGATCAAGAAGCCGAAGCACGGGGAGTTCTGTCCCAAATAAAACAGCAACTTCATGAAGGGATTCCTTCCCAGGAGATTGTCATTGTGGCGGCTAATGATAGGAATTGGGGTCCATTACTGTTAGATATTGCCTGGGAATTTGGCATTGCCCTGCGCCTTCCCTATACTATTCCTTTGGAAGAAACTCGTGTGGGAGCTTGGTTAGAAAAATTATTGGAAGTCGTTGAAAAAGAATTTCCCTACGAAGCAACTCGCCAACTATTACGCTATCCCCTCAGTCCTAAATTGAAGGCTGAACTATGGCAAAAAATTAGAGAAAATCGTCCTCAAAACTTTGACCAATGGCAACTACTTTTAAGGGATTCTCTCTTAGAGTGGAACCGTTTAAAATTTCCCCAGGAATTACGAAGAGGAGAATGGATTGCTCAACTTAAAGCAGTGCTTAAAGGGCTTAATTTACGCCAAAATGCAACCCGTTGGTCAAAGGAAAGTGTGGCTTATCAGAGTTTAGAAAAGGGTTTAGAAGATTTAGCCCAAACCGAAAGCGATCGCCTAAGTTGGCAGCAGTTCCGAGAAGAAATGTTAACCAGTTTAAAAATCATACAAACCGTTGCCTATCCTGGACGAGAAGGGATTGAATTGCATAGTCCTGAATCCATTGTCGGAGCAAAATATGCCCAGGTATTTGTCTTGGATATGCTAGAAGGCAAGTTACCCAAGCCTGTTGTCAATGATCCTGTCTTTGATTTTTATGAACGAAAGCAGTTACAAAACCAAGGAATTTCTTTACCCCAAGCGGCAGAATTAACCCGAAAAGAAAGCCTTAATTTTTATTACCTATTACAAACCGCGATCGCCAAAATAACCTTTTCCTATGCCCGACTTGAGCATCAGGGTTCTAGCTATAGCAATGGGGAACTGTCTTCCTATTTTGCTCGTTTAGGATTAATTCCGACTGATCCACCCGTTTTTCCTGTTGCTAGTCCAGAAATGGCCCGACAGCTTTATTTAAGACAATCTCATCCCCTTGATGACGAAGTTTTAACGCGATCGCTCAAAGCTTTCACCGTAGAGCAATATCGAGAAAGTGCGAAACCTGCGGATGAGTACGATGGAGTTGTGGGTATTTCCTTTGATGACTCGGAACATTGGTTTAGTGCTTCCCAACTGTTGCAACTGGGGCAATGTCCTTTTAAATGGTTTGCTAGTCGAGTTTTAAAATTAGCAGAACCCGATGAAATTGAGGAAGAACTGAGTGCAGGATTACGGGGAAATTTATATCATCAAGTATTAGAATTTGCCCTAAAAGCTTGGCAACAGGATCAAACCATTGATCTCAGCAATGAGCAACAGTTATACCACTGGTTTTTACAAGCAGAAGAAAAATTAAAATTTCCTCCCTTACCTGCTTGGCAGAGTCGTCGGATAGAACATATTAAAACCCTAAAAAATGCGATCCAAAAACCTGAATTTTTACCCGAAGATTCAGAGGTTTTAGGCTTAGAAACTAAATTCCAGGGGGAATGGCATGATTTAAAAATTACGGGAAGAATCGATCGCATTGACCGCACTTCCCAGGGTTTAACTTTAATAGATTATAAAACCAGTAGTTCACCGCCCAAGGGAGTTAAAAATGCTGAGGGAGAAACCAAAATCGATCTACAATTACCTTTATACCAAGCCGTTGCCGCTCCGAATTTATACCCTAATGAAACGGTTCATCAAACGCTCTATTATTCCCTCACGAAAGGTAAGAATATTTCACCTAAATCACCCAGCTTAGAAGAATTAAATGAAGTCGGCGATCGCCTAAAAGAGCATTTAACGAAAGGTAATTATCCCGTACAGCCTGATATTAAACAAAATTCCTGTGAATATTGTCCCTATGATTCCGTCTGTCGTAAAGGCGATCGCTTACAAAGAAAAGGAGTTTTATGAGTTTAACAGTTGATCAGAAAAAAGCCGCTTATTCTACTAATAGTGTGTGCGTCACAGCAGGAGCGGGAACGGGTAAAACTTTTATGTTAGCTTCCCGTTATTTGTATCATTTAAAAACAGGTTTTTCTCCTCTACAAGTTGTGGCCATGACCTTTACAAACAAGGCCGCTACCGAGTTGCGATCGCGCATCAGACAAACCGTATTAACCAACGCACCTGATCGCAGTGATTGGTTAGCAGAATTAGAAGCCGCCCAAATTAGCACCTTTCATTCCCTTGCGGGTCGTATTTGTCGGGAACATCCCGAAGCGGCGGGCGTAACGGCGGATTTTGTGGCTCTTGATGAATGGGACGGACAACTTTGGTTAACCGATCAATTGGCGATCGCCTTGGATAAACTGCCAGCCGAACTCTATGCCCAAATTCCCTACTCTTTATTGCGATCGGCGATGGTTGCTTTTTTAGCCGATCCCCTCACTGCGGAAGCCGCCTTGGAACGCGATCAAAACGATTGGTTGCCGCTTTTAGAAGACTTTAAAAAACAAGCTTTAGAGGCTTTATTAAACACGGATATTTGGCGATCGGCTTGGGATTGTCTGGATCAAACTTCAGGAAAAGCTGGGGACAAAATGGAGGAGGCTCGACAAATTGTGGTATCTGCGATGAAGGCAATTAGTCAGGGAGAAAATCTGGAAATTGCCTTAGCTCAAATTGAATCAGTTAATTTGCAGGGAGGAAGTACCAAAAGTTGGGCAAGTAAGGAAGTTTTAGCAGAAGTTAAGGAAGCATTAAAAGCTCTTAAGGAATTAATTAAACAGGTTAAAAAAGCAGGAGCAATTACCCTAAATTTTACGGAACTTGATCAACAGATTCAAGCCATCATTCCCACTTTAAAAAAGGCTTTTAATCTCGTCCAAAATTCTCTAACAGAAGCAAAACGACAACAGCGCATCTTAGATTTTAATGATTTAGAAGTTCATGCCCTACAAGCTTTACAAAATCCTGATGTACAAGCCTATTATTTCCAACGTTGGCAAGTCTTTTTAATTGATGAATTCCAAGATACCAATCCGACCCAGGGAAAATTATTAGAATATCTCACACCCCAATCCATTGTGACCCTCGTAGGGGATGAAAAACAATCGATCTATGGCTTTCGACGGGCGGATATTAAAGTCTTTCAACAATGGCGCGATCGCCTTCAAAATTCCGTTGCCCTCAGTACCAGTTTTCGGACGCATCAAAGCCTAATTCGTAATATTAATCAACTCTTTGCCCCTGTATTATTGGAATTACATCAGGAATTAGACGCAGATCGTCAAGAATCCCCCCATACTTCGCCCCATCTCGAAATTTTCGCTGTTACACCCGATCCTGACCTCAAACCCAAACCCCCTGTGGATCTCTGTCGCCAGATCGAAGCCCAACATATCGCCGACTTGATAGAAAATCTGCTCAATGATGCCCTACCCGTTTGGGATAAAAAAACAGGCAAAACTCGCCCGATTCAACCAAGTGATATTGCTATCCTGGCTCGCACTTGGACTCCCTTAGAAGGTTACGGTCAAGCCATTTCCCAACGCACCTTTGCAGGACAATCGATTCCTGTGGTACAAACCAAGGGTGGTAATTTACTGGATAGTCGAGAAGCCAAGGATGCCTTTGCACTATTGCAATTTTTAGCTGATATTCGCGATGATTTGTCCTTAATTGCGGTTTTACGCAGTCCTTTTTTTGCCATCAGCGATCGCGTTCTTTACGAATTGAGTCTAACGGGTCAGGGGAAAAGTTGGTGGGACAAACTAGAATCCGCCGATCTTCCCGAACTTCTGCCAACGATTATTTCCCTAAAAACCCTCGTAAAACGGCGTAATATCGATCCTCCCAGTCGTTTATTGCAATGGGCTGATAAACTCACAGGATATACCGCAGTAATTGCTAATTTACCCAATCCCCAACGGCGTTTAGCAGATTGGCGGGGCTTTTTGGATACGGTTCGCCAACTGGAAGCAGGCATGGCAGAAGTTTTTCAGGTAGTCCGTCGCCTTCAACGAATTAGCGCAAATTCCCTAGAAATTGCCCGCCCTCCCCTAGAAGCAGGAAATGCGGTGTCTTTGATGACGATCCATGCGTCCAAGGGGTTGGAATGGTCGGTGGTTATTATCCCCGATCTCACCCGTCAAGCAGGGGGCAGAACGAACACGATTCTGTTTGATCCTGAATTGGGGGTCAGTTGGAAAGAGGAAGACGAGGCAGGAGACAAGCAAAAACCCGCCCTTTTTACCCTCTTAGAACAACAACAAAAACAACGGGAAACCGACGAAGCCAAGCGTTTACTCTATGTTGCTCTCA
>JBEIFD010000139.1:0-8166 GCA_040382535.1 Merismopediaceae cyanobacterium | reverse complement strand
TGCGATATTTACAGAGTTTCATGTGTCAATATACGAGTTATGTACACTGGTTCAGAAGGATTGTCTTTGCAAGCTAATTTTGTCATTTTGGGGTTACTACGTCTTGAAATGTTAAGTTTTGTTACGAGATTCAACATTTCTGGATTAAACAGATTCTTCGTTCTCTTGAGCCTCGTAATTATTTAGAGCTTAAACAAGCGGTTCAAGAAGCTTTAGAGCGTATTACGCTTCAAGATATACACAATTGGTTTACTCATTGTTGTTATTGTGATTCCGATTTTGTTTCTCCGTCTAATTCCTGCTAATTCTCTACCTCACTCGAAAGAAAACCGCTATAGGCAAGCATCAGAGACCAAACCATGACCTGTTTGTAAATCCATACGGGGGGCATTATCCGCATCGGGATCTCCGTTGGGATTACCATTTATACAATCGAATAACCAAATAAAATCGTGTTTTTTAGTAGGGTCTAAATGAATACTCATTTTAATTTACCTCCTGGGAAATAGCGGTGTAGTTGTGTTGAATTGAGATAGGAATAAAGTTAGCTTCGTTAGCCAGTTCAACCTCCTTAATGGCCTTACGAATATATTGAATTTCTTGCCAAAAACCTAAATCAAATTCCGCTTGACATTCAGGACTAAAAATACTGGGAATTTTGGATTTTTGAGAGAGTTCAGAAATTTTAGCGTTAATTTCTGAAACTTTGCCCATGAACAGGGGTAATAATTTTTTATTGGGATGGCGAGCTAATGCCGTCAGGTGATTGGTGGCAGCCGATGCCAATCGATGGCTCATCATCACGGGAGAATAACCGACTGAAGCATAATATTTCATAGCATTCGTATTTGGTAAGGCGATTTTTTTATATTGAGCCTGTCGCTGGAGTTGGGCATAAACGGCTAATAAACGACCATATTCAAAAGCAATTTTTTCTGGGGTTGTAATCATAATTTTTCTCTTTTTTTGATTGTCCATAAATTGATTTAAAACGACTGCTCGAAAATAATTGACATCTCGTTCAGTGCGATTTTGATGACAAACATTTTGAATTAAACTGATGGGTAAAGATTCTTCATAAACCGCATTACGAAAAAAGGCGTTAATGGTGCGGGGTAACATTTCTTTGCTGTCTCGAACCGTTGAGCGGGCTAGTTGCCAAATGTTTAAATGACCCCGTTCTTCAATGTTATTCCAGCCAACTATTTCTTGATTAGTCAGCCAAGTTTGATAATTTTTGGCGAAGTCTAATTCTTTGATTTCCATCCAATCTCGTACTACTAGACGACCACTATTTCCAGTTAAAGCAAGAATATGAACTTGCCATTCAGCATTAATGGGAGTATCGGGTTGATTAACGAGATTCAGATAATCTTTCACGGATTGATCATCGGGAGATTCAAAAAATTTAGCATCAATTTTTCCTGAATCACTCCAGAAGGCGTAGGTTATATTGCCAATGGTGAGATGATGTTGATCTTCTCGTAAGAGATAGTTCAGGGCTTGGGAAAATTGTTCATCGGCGATCGCGCTAATGGGAGAAACTAAGGCTCCTGAAAGTTTGTAGGAAGAACAAGCACTGGAATAGGCACTGATTAAAGAACCACCCTGGGTTGTTGTGCCTGGTACGCCTTTGATCGGTAGGGCAAACTTAGTAGTAACCGAAGCCATTTTTCCTGTGGCCAAACACTGCATTTTGGGGCGATCGCTACCCGTAATTTCATCCACATAATGGGCCCAAAATCGTTGGACTGGGCGTAAATTATGAACCAGATCCTCCATGCCATTAATGCGAAAAGTAATTACTTGTTTAGCATCTATTCCCTTGAGTCCAGGAACAATCTTTAGAGGATTTGATTCAAGGAAAATAAGAATAGCTTGAACGGCAGATTCCTCGGTACTTTGATAACAGTTTTCTAGTAATTTCAAATAAGCTTTAGCTTTATTTCCCTCACCAAAAATGTATTCTGCGGTATCCGTGATTAATTTGGCTTGAATAGCATTTCGTCGAATATGAGGACAGCTTAATTTTTTGCCTAGTCTGGGTTTTTTAGCATTTCCCAGACGATCCTCTATTTCAGTTTCTAATGCTCGTATCCGCTTAAAACTACCATCTAGATTTAAGGTGATTTCGTAATAAACGACTGATTCAGCATAACCCTGGGCGGGTAAATTAATGGTTTCGCTAAATCGAACTAATTCCCGAAGAATTGTCATAAACTGACCTCCATTACGCCTGATTCAATAGAAGCTTGAAAAAAATTAGGTCGTGTTCCTTCTGCTGTAAAATTGATAGAATGGAGCATTAATCCTAAATCGACTTTGAGGGACTTTAAAGGCTGGTCATTCTCATCGGGTTCACCAAAATAGGCGATAAATTCCCGACAACCAAAGTAGGGTTGCTGAAAACATTGCCCCTTGGCTAATCTCCGTCGAAAAATTTCTAAATATTTTTTCAACGGTTCTGTGGCATGGTCTTTAAGATGGATCTGTAACGTAATCAGATAGGCTACATTCTGGAGAATCAGCGCATGACGTTGAGTGCGATCGCATTCAATTTCAATCACACCACCTTGCTTGGCCATTCGTTCCGATTGACGAGATTTGATCATATTGCGGAGAATAGAGGCTTTTTGGATCGGATGCAAAATCCCGATTTTGAGAATTTCATAGCAAATCTCTGGCTTCCAAAAAATGGCTTCCGCGACTCCTTTGGCGGCGGATGGTGTGATCACGTCATAGGTGACTTGCTCCGTTTTAAATTCAGGACGGGTAAAAAGAGCGCGATCGCCCCATATTTTAAAAGTAATTTCTGAATGATTCATGCTCATGGTCTTTATAAGATTTTTGTGAACATAGAGTACTGATACCGCATTTTTGTGATTTTTTTGTGAACACAGATTGAGACTTGCTTTTTTGTGAACATGAAATACTTATGCAACATTTTTGTGATTTTTTTGTGAATATAGAAATCAATGTGGCCGATCTGTGGAGTTTTTATGAAACTGGAATATTAATCAAGAGAGTGGGGCTTGACAGGATTTTTTCAATTAGGGGATAGATGTAAAACGCTGAAATGCTTACAAGCCAAGACTTCTAGAGCAAAATAACCACTCAAATTTGTCACTAGACTGCAACAAGACAACAACGCTAAATTGCGAATCTTAAATTTTCTATCCTAACGAGATAACTGCAAAGCATCAATGGAAATAAATATGGATTGTTGTTAAATTTACACAAAATAGATAAGCAAAATGTTGGGATTATTTGCTTTAAACTAATACAAAATATTTGTAAATGAGTTACTTAATAATCTTTATTTCAATTTTTTATTAATAAGTTAAAAATTTATAGACTCTTTTTAGACTTTATTTACACATAAAAATTTTGGTTTGATTTTTTATAAGTTTACATACCAAAAAATAGGTAGTTAAATCTTAAAAGCTTAATTGATCAAGCATTTCATCATTCAACAACCTATCTGATTAAAACTAATTTATACCTAAAATCTCGCTCAATCTCTCCGCAAAGAATTAATAACTTCCCCTCGGCTATTGAGTAATTCAACCATTAAAGGCATCTGACCGATCGCGTGGGTGGAACAACTTAAACAGGGGTCATAGCAACGAATTCCAGCTTCTACCCGATTCAAAAAGCCTTCACTGACATCATTATTGTGAATGTAATATTTAGCGATTTGAGTAACAGTTTGATTCATAGCCAAATTATTATTTCCTGTGGCAATAATCAGATTTACTTTTTCAATAATGCCATTTTCATCAACCTTGTAATGATGAAATAAAGTCCCCCTTGGAGCTTCACTCACTCCAACAGCTTCTAAACAGTTAATATCGGCTTTGGCTCGACAACGGGAAGAGGTAATATCAGGATCATTAATCAGGTTTTCAATCCCTTCTAACGCGCCTAAAATTTCCACTAATCGGGCATAGTGATAATAGAAAGAAGAGGTCGCCACACCCCCAACCCGTTGACGATATTCTAATAATTCGCGATCGGCTTCAGGGGTTCCAAAGTGGGTACACACATTTAAACGGGCTAGGGGGCCAACTCGATAAATGCCTTCGGGATAGCCGTAGGGTTTATAGTAAGGAAATTTGAGATACGACCATTTTTCGACGGATTCCCCAATAAAATCTCGATAATTATCTTCACTGAGGTTATCTGCCACAATGTTGCCGTCACTATCCGTAAAACGCAAATGACCGCCGTAATGTTCCCATTCTCCATTTTTGCCGACTAATCCCATAAATAAAGAGGGAAATTTGCCAAACTGCTCTACTTCGGTTTGAAAGGTATCTAGCAGATTTTTAAACAGGTTCAGGGCAAGATAAAGCGTTTCTTTGGATTCAGGTAGGCGATCGCGTATCCACTGACGACCTTCTTCCGATAAAGGCGATCGCACTCCCCCAGGCACCGACCAAGCCGCATGAATTTTCTTTGCACCTAATAATTCAATAATGGTTTGGCCGAATTGTCGTAACCGAATACCTGCCCTTGCCAAATCGGGATCAGCCGCGATTAAACCAAAAACATTACGGGTCGCGGGATCACTGTCCCAACCGAGCAGAAAGTCGGGACTACTGAGATGGAAGAAGCTCAGGGCGTGAGATTGGGTAATTTGCCCCAAATTCATTAAACGACGTAACTTTTCGCCAGCAGGAGGCACTTGTACCGCCAGAATTTTATCGCCTGTTTTCGCCGCACAAAGCAGATGACTCACAGGACAAATGCCGCAAATCCGAGCCGTAATCCCTGCCATTTCCCACATGGGACGACCTTCACAGAATTTTTCAAAACCGCGATATTCCACCACATGAAAACGGGCATTCTCTACTTCGCCTTGATCATCTAAAAAGATAGAAATTTTGGCATGGCCTTCAATGCGGGTAACGGGATCAATAACAATGGTTTTAGACATAATGAGATTCTCTTTAATATGAGTAATAAAATTCTTACAATCGACTGATTCCTTTGAAAGAAAACACAATAAAAGCAAAAGGAATTAACATCACCAAAATGCTGAGAACAGCGTATAAATTTTCTTGTAATGTTGTGCATCGGTTAGGGAGTGAACATCTCATCGGGCCGACAGAGAAAGCGATCCATGCACAAAAGATAATACTCATTAGGAACAGAATAATAGTAACTATCCCTAAAAATATTTTCAGTAATCTCATAAATCATCCCTAGAGTATTTCAACCAAATTTAATCATTTCTCGGCCCTGCATGAGTGGATGTTCACCTTTTAAAAGTGGTTCCAAGGTGGCACGAATGCGATGGGCATCGGGAGGACAACCAGGCATGAAAATATCCACATCAATCACTTGATGAAGGGGAACAACTTTTTCGAGTAATTCGGGAACAATACCAGGTTCATGGGGCAATTGGGGTGTAATATCTCCTAATTCTAAATAGGAACGTCGCAGTACAGGATCGGCTCCTTTAAGCATATTTCGCATTCCAGGCACGTTGGCTGTGACGGCACAATCGCCAAAGGAAATCACGACTTTTGTTTTTTTTCGTAGTTCTAGAGCTAAGGCTAAATTCTCTTCATTCGCGATCGCGCCTTCAACAAGACAAACATCCACATTATCGGGATATTCCTTGAGGTCGCAACCCACAGGACTAAAAACTACATCGACTAATTGGGCTAAATCGATTAAAAATTCATCCATGTCAAGAAAAGACATATGACAACCCGAACATCCCGCTAACCAAACCGTCGCAAATCGAATTTTACTCATAATTTTATTTTTGAAAAGTGAATAACCAAACTATTTTAAGGTGTAGCGAGTTGAGAAGATGTTGTAATTAAAGGGAATAAGTTGATGCCTTTCCATTCCTGTAACATTTCACAAATAACTTCAGGACTAAAATCGTTTCCCCTAAAAAAGTAAAAGTTTTTTGTTGTTAAACTAAGGAAAAAATTTAGAAGATTACAATGATCTACTCCACCAAAAGGACAAGAGCAACCATTAATTTTCCAATTATCAATACTAGCAGCATAATCTGTAACTAATTCTTTAGCTATTAAAACTTGATCAGCATATTTTTCACTCAACTCTAAGAGTAAATTGGGGACAGTTCCAATTTCACAAAATAAGTGAATGGCTTGGCACGGTTTTGTAGATGGTTTACAACGAAACATAGGAAGTTCAGTACATAAACTGATGGCTTCAAGAAAATTTTCTTCCGCCAAATTGATCATTGTTTAATGCCTCAAGACGGTTTTGATAAAATCACTTTGTCCATTCATGGCGATCGCGGGCATTCGTGATAAACGCTAACTTATCCTTGTGTTTGTGTTCTTCACCCGTTGTCATGCCTTTGTGGAAAATCGAACCTGTCGGACAAGCTTCCACACATTTACCACAGGAAGTACAGGCATCGACTGTTCCCCAAGGTTGATTTAAACCTGAGATAATTTTGCATTCCGCGCCTCGATAGGCAACATCCCAAACGTGCGCTCCTTCGAGTTCATCACAGACCCGAACGCAACGAGTACAGAGAATACAACGGTTATGATCAATGCCAAACAGAGGATGGGAAAGATCAATCTCGCGTTTGGGGAAACGATAGGGAAAACGGGTGTGATCCATGCCTACCGTAATAGCCATATCTTGCAATTCACAGTTGCCATTGGACACACAAATCGCACAAACATGATTACCCTCGGAAAAGAGTAATTCTACTGTCATGCGCCGATATTCTTGCAATTTAGTAGTATTCGTGTGAACAACCATTTCTTCCGTCACCGTTGTCACACAGGAGGGTAATAGCTTATTGCTACCTTCAATTTCGACCAAACAAAGGCGACAGGCGGCAACATCAGAAACACCTTCTAAATGACAAAGGGTGGGAATAGGAATTTCTGCTTCCTTGGCCGCTTGTAAGATAGTTGTACCTTCTTCAACCGCGATCGCGGTATCGTCAATCGTTAAAGTAATAACAGACATAATTGATAGTTGATAGTGAAAAAATGGTTTGAGTTTGCGGAGGTTAGGGTTGTTGGGGAAGATTAGTTAGATCTTTTTCAGAGATTGTAATTGCTTGCAAATTAAGATTTTATCTCGGTAAGTTAAGGAGTTTTCACTCAGATTTAACTAATTCTAAATACTCGTCTTTGAAATAACGCAAGGTACTTAAAACGGGATTCGGCGCGCTTTGTCCTAAACCACACAGACTGGTTTCCTTGACCATGTGACAAAGGGCTTCTAATTTCTCGATATCTTCTGGTTTTGCTTCTTTATTAAGCAGTTTAGTTAACATTTCATAGAGTTGCACCGTCCCTGTCCGACAGGGGATACATTTGCCGCAGGATTCACTTTGGCAGAAATCCATATAGAATTGCGCCATATCGACCATATTGGTGCTGTCATCCATGACGATCATGCCGCCCGATCCCATCATGGTTCCCAAGGCTAGGAGAGTATCGTATTCAATGGGCGTATCGAGGGCCGAGGCGGGAATACATCCTCCCGATGGGCCTCCTGTTTGTACGGCTTTAATGGTTCCACCGTCAGGCACACCGCCCCCCATTTCTTCCACCACTTGGCGAACCGTCATTCCCATTGGCACTTCTACCAAGCCCGCATTTTTGACTTTCCCTGTGAGGGCGAAAACTTTAGTGCCTTTACTTTTGGCTGTTCCAATGCTGGCGTACCAACTGCCGCCTTCTCGAATAATGGGGACAATATTAGCGAAGGTTTCCACGTTGTTAATTAGGGTCGGACATTCCCAGAGTCCCGATTGAGCAGGATAGGGGGGACGAGGACTAGGATTACCGCGACCGCCTTCAATGGAGTTGATCAGAGCCGTTTCTTCACCACAAACAAAAGCTCCTCCTCCGACCCGAATATCGATTTTGCAGTCAAAGGTGGAATCAAAAATTTGGGAACCGAGCAAACCGTATTTTTTCGCTTGTTGAATCGCTTTTTGTAATCGCTTAATCGCTAAGGGATATTCAGCCCGTACATAGATAAACCCGTGATTGGCTCCGACTGCATAGGCCGCGATCGCCATTCCTTCCAAAACCCGATGGGGATCACTTTCGAGAACACTGCGATCCATAAAAGCCCCTGGATCACCTTCGTCGGCATTACAAATCACATATTTTTGTTTGCCTGGCATTTTGCCCACCGTAG
>JBEIFD010000138.1:0-8180 GCA_040382535.1 Merismopediaceae cyanobacterium | reverse complement strand
GAACAGGTGCAATTGAATAAAACGGGGGACGAGTTAAATATTCGTATCGGTAATCATCGGCGAAATTTAGTTCTGCCCCAGGCTCTCGCGGCATTGAAAACAACTGGCGCAAAAATGGAGGAAGATTATCTCAAAATTTCCTTCAGTAGTGGCGTTTAACTTGATTACAATGGAAAGAGTTGCTTAAATGTTTGTGAATTAATACAAACGACGGTAACTCTTTTTTTGTCCTAATTTTGCTTTTTTATGTCTTCTACTTACTCTTTTTATGTGGTCAGTGAATTTGATCGACAGCAATTAGTTAACGCGATCGACCAAACTATGCGTACTATCAACAGTCGTTATGACTTGAAAGATACTCAGACAACCGTAGAACTGAGTGATGACTTTATTACGATTCAGACCGCCAGTGACATGACCTTGACCGCCGTGCATGATACTTTGCAAGCTAAGGCGACTAAGCGGGATTTATCCCTCAAAATTTTTGATTATGGCCCGATTGAGTCGGCGAGTGGCAACCGTATTCGCCAAAAAATTACCCTCAAGAAAGGAATCAGCCAGGAGATTGCGAAACAAATTAGTAAGCAAATTCGAGATGAGTGTAAAAAAGTGCAGGCTTCTATTCAAGGGGACGCGGTGCGGGTGAGTGCCAAGGATAAGGATGATCTCCAAACGGTGATTCAATTGCTAAAACAAGGGGATTATCCTGTCGCTCTCCAATTTACGAATTATCGATAATTTCTTGATTGACGACAACTTCTTGGTAGGTTCCCGCTTTGAGGATTTTTCCTTGACCTAACAGATAAAGGCGATCGCAATGCTCGATGGTAGATAAACGGTGAGCGATGATAATCATCGTTTTAGTTCCTGATAAAGACTTAATGGATTCATTAACCAATTGTTCTGTTTCATTATCGAGGGCTGAAGTTGCCTCATCTAAAACCAAAATTTCTCGTTCGTGGTACAAAGCACGGGCAATTCCCACCCGTTGACGTTGCCCGCCCGATAGTCTGACTCCCCTTTCTCCGACTTCAGTTTTTAAGCCCTGGGGTAATTCTTGGATTAACTCCTCTAGCTGGGCTGATTTGATCGCTTTTTCGAGTTTTTCTTGATCAATCAGATGGTCTGGAGTCCCAAAAGCAATATTTTTTTCAATCGTTTCATCGGTCAAAAAAATAGACTGGGGAATATAGCCAATTAAATTTTGCCAGGCACGAAGATTCTGATAAATGGAAACGTCATCTACTTGGATATCGCCCGATTTGGGATATAACAATCCTAAAATGATATCGACTAACGTTGTTTTACCTGAACCTGATTTACCAATTAGCCCAATAGATTGACCTTTATAAATATCAAAGGAAATATCATTAATGGCCTTAGTTGAAACTTCGGGATATTGATAAATGATATTTTGTAGGCTTAATTTGTGACCGAAGGGCATTACGGAATCATTAGGTTTTTCAGCCTCTAAATTTTTTATTTGAGAGTTAGCGACAAAAATATCAATATCCTCTTGTTCGTTTTCAATTTCTTTTAGGTCAAGATATATTTTATCGATGACATAGCTAAAATTTCTGACCTGGGCGATCGACTGAACGAGGGAGTTTACGGCAGGAATTAAGCGAATAGAGGCAATACCAAAAACGGCCATAATGCCGCCAATACTAGCCATATTTTGTGAAGTTCCCAAGGATGTCCATGAAATAAATAGCACAACAAAAATGATCAGACTATTTTTGATAACAACGGGGGGAATCGCTAATAAAATCTCGAATAAAGCAGACAGTCTTGAACTTTTCTTGGCTTGTTGGTTAATTGCTTGTATGAAAAAAGATTCTGAACCAGTAATTTTCGTATCTTTTAATCCGCCCAAAGAATGATTAATCAGTCGAATCAATTCATCGTTTGTCTGAGAAATTTGACGACCGAGGGTTTTAACTTTTGACGTTGAAATATAGGAAGTAATCAGCGTTGTTGGAAAAATAGTTATGCCAATCAGTACAAGAAAAAATAAATTTGTTTTGGCAAGTAGTAATAAGAGAACTAAAAGGATAATAAAATTGGTAACTCCCCTTAATAAAGCCGTTAAAAAAGCTCCACAAAATGTGCTAACTTCTACCAAAATATTGTTGGTAATTGTTGCGCTATTTCTTTTTAAATGAAAGGTATAAGGGGCATATAAATAAGCTTTCATTAAATCTAAAGTGAGGATTCTTTTTTGTTCATATATAAAGTCAGATATATATTTTTGTGCATACAAATACGATACAGATTGCACAATAAAAATCACTGTAATGGCTAATCCTAAAATAGGAATGAGATAATAACTAGGAGATAGATTTAATTGTTTAACCAGAAATGCAGTGACATCATTTTTATCAACGAGAGATGGCTCGGTAGCAAGCTTAATAAAGGGATAAATTAACCCAATTCCCACTGCATCAATGATTGATATTAATAGAAATAATAAGAGTAAGTAAAATAATTTTTGTTTTCTGTTACCGATAATAAAAAGGAATTTGGAGATAAATAATTTCATATATTCGGGTTTTCAACCAGTAATGAGAGTTTTGAGAAGAAGGAATTTCAGCAACGTCTGAACCGAAGCATTTTTCTCTTTAAAAATACTATGCTTTTATAGCAGTGTGCAGTTGCATGAGGTGTAGGTAAGGGGGTTAAGCTCCTTTTTAATCAAGCTTTGGCCATACCTCACTTTTACGAATACTGCCATAAATCCCGAAGATGACTAAACTAATCTGATAAAGTATGCTACACACTTGCTATTCCACAGTATTCCAAAACGGTGGTGATTAAGGAATTAATCCTTAGAGTGCAAGCTAATCAATTTAAAAAATCTAGATTAGAGAAGAATCGCAACAAAACTAGTATAGTAATTTCGGTAGCGTCATGTTTCAAAGTTAAGGTCATGAAATAAATATGGTGAATTCTACATTGATTCCAGTAATTCTTGCAGGGGGAAAGGGAGAGCGTTTTTGGCCCTTGAGTCGAAAACTTCGTCCTAAACAGTTTTTGTCTTTAGATGGTAGCGGTAAAAGTCTTCTGCAAACGACCAGCGATCGTCTATTATCCTTAGCGGGGGGTTGGGAAAACCTCTGGGTCATCACGTCTGCTTTAATTGCCGATGGTGTGAGGGAACAATTACCCGAATTGCCAGAAGCTAATTTGTTGATCGAACCCGAAGGAAAAGATACAGCACCCGCCGTGACCTGGGCAACCTTGGAAATCGCCGAACGTTACGGAAAGGATGCCGTCGTTGCCTTTTTTCCAGCCGATCACTGGATTGCGGATCAAGCTGCCTTTGAAAAAACCTTAAAAGCAGCGGCCAATTTTGCGGTAGAGGAATCTTCTATCGTCACCCTGGGAATTACTCCCAATGCTCCTGCAACGGGTTATGGTTATATCGAACAAGGCGCATTATCCTCCACCATTGAGGGACTGCCTGTTTATCAGGTCGCTCGTTTTACCGAAAAACCCGATCGCGATACCGCAGAAGATTTTCTCAAAACAGGGCGTTTTAGTTGGAACAGTGGAATGTTCATTTTTCGAGCAGGGGTGATATTAGAAGAGTTGGCTCTTCATGCGCCCGATATTCTCAATTTGCTAAAAAAAGAGGGAAAAGCCGCCTATGCTAGTCTGGAAAAGAAAAGTATTGATTACGCGCTGATGGAAAAAACTCAGTTGGCCTATGTACTACCTGCCGATTTTGGTTGGGATGATTTGGGAGACTGGAATTCCCTCGAAAGATTATTTAAGGGGGAAAACAAAAATGTTGATTTGGGCAATCATGTCGCCCTAGATACCCAGGGAGCGATTGTTTATGCCGAGGATGATCAAGACGTGGTGGTGACCATTGGGCTAGAGGATGTGGTCATTGTCCGCGATCGCAACGTCACCCTAGTTGTCAACAAAGATCGTACCCAGGAAATTAAATCCGTCTTAAAATTATTACAAGAAAATTCAAAATTCAAAGATTTACTATAATTGTATGGGCTATTCTCAGATTTTTTCCTTAACTATTCTGACATTCATCCTCTGTAGAAAATTGCCTTGAAATAAATAGACAGTTTCGTTGGGCGTACCGCATTAGTGAATCCCTCCGCCAAAACCATCTGTCAACAAAACCAATCTTGCGGACTAATCCAAGTCTCATGGCAATATTCAAGATAATCCAAAACCAGATCCAAGGATGGAAGCTGACTCTGAACGATGAATTTAAATTGTTGAAGGATAGTCATGACGGGGATAGGATTATAACTAATTTTGTTTAGTGATTATGGTACAACTCTTAATTATTGATGATGATCTTGCCATTCAACAATTACTGCAAAGAATTTTGACAAAAAGTGGTTATTCGGTCAGCGTAGTAAGCGATGGAGAAGAAGGAATTATCCAAGCTCAAAAACAGAACCCTGCTCTGATCATTTGTGATTGGTTAATGCCGAATATCTCTGGATTAGAAGTTTGTCGTAGCATTAAAAGCTTACCCGAATTATCAACGACCTTTTTTATTTTATTAACCTCCCTCACTTCCATTGAAGACCGCGTTCAAGGGCTAGATGCTGGAGCAGACGACTTTCTCTTCAAACCCTTTCAAATTACTGAATTACTGGCTAGAGTCAGAGCTGGACTACGACTTCATAATGTCAGTCAGGATTTAAAAGAACAAAAACAACTCCTCGAAGAACAAAAGCAACTGCTAGAAGCCGAATTAAAAGAAGCGGCGGATTATGTGGGTTCGATTTTACCCGAACCCTTCGTTCATCCCTGTCTTTCTATTGATCTGCGTTTTATTCCGTCACAACAACTCGGCGGAGACGGGTTTGATTATTTTTGGTTAGATAAAAATAACCTAGCAATCTATCTATTAGATGTTGCAGGACACGGCTTAAGGGCGGCACTCCCTTCTATTTCTGTCATCAATTTATTGCGTTCCCAAAAATTAAACCAAGTGAATTATTATCAACCGAGTAGTGTCCTCAGAGAACTCAATCACGTATTTCAAGTTACAACTAAAAATGATAAATACTTCACAATTTGGTATGGGGTTTATAACTGCGCTAAAAGAAAACTAACCTACGCAAGCGCAGGACACCCCCCTGCGATTTTATTAGAAGGATTGCCACAACACAAAAGACGTGAAAAACAATTAAAAACCCAGGGATTACCCATCGGGATGTTTCCGAATGTCGAGTATGCCGAAGAAAGTTATATTATTTCCTCTCCTGCTAGTCTTTATATTTTTAGTGACGGCATTTATGAAGTCGAGAGGGAAAACGGGATTTTTCTAGGAATTGACAATTTTATTCCCCTTCTCAAGGCCCATCAATCTCAAAAAGATCATAACTTAGATAAGCTATTAAAATCCCTAGAAACCCATTATCATAAGACGGTTTTAGATGATGATTTATCGATTATTCAAGTGAATTTTTATTAATAAACTAAGTTCTTTTGATTAATAATATAGTATTTTGAAGTCGGAGGATTAGTTATTAAGTGGAATCGTAAACTTAAACATAAAGGCAATTCTGTTAGTGAAGTTTAGATTACGAACAGCTTGAGAACATAATGGTATGATGTTTCTACGGGGAATTTAAGAGATTAATGTTGCTGTTTTGTCCCAATCTGACCAAGATCGGCTATCTTATTAAAAATGCCTATGGGTGAAGCGTATGAAAGCGGTAGAAGTAATAGAACAGTACAAAAATGGGCGGCGGGATTTCCAAGGGGAATCTTTGCGGGGTTGTAATTTTAAAAATCAGGATTTGAGCGGGGCCGATTTTAGTGGCTGTGATATTCGCGGGGCAAATTTTAGTCGGGCCAATTTGACGGAGGTGAAGTTTGAAAAAGCAAAGGCAGGTTTACGGAAGCGATCGGTTGTAATTTTGCTATTCGCCGCTTTGATATTAATCGTAATTTCGAGTTTTTTCTCTGTCTTCATTGGTATTTTTGTTGCCCATATTTTCGATCAATCAAGCAGGGAAAATCAGATAGCAGGTTGGGCCAGCTTAATTTTTCTTCTTTTCTTTTGCCTTCTCACCTGGCGGAAAAATATTTTAGCAGTAGCAGTAGTAACAGCAACAGTAGTAGCAACAGGAGGAGTAGTAAGAGTAGTAGTAGCAGCAGTAGCAACAGGAGGAGTATCAGCAGGAGTAGCAGCAGCATCAGAAGTAATAGTAGCAGCAGTGGCAGGAGCGGCAGTATTAGGAATGACAGTAGCAGGAGCAGCAGTAGCAGCAGTAACAGGAATAGCAACATCAGCAGCAGTAACAGGAATAGCAGGAATAGCAGTAACAGGAATAGCAGGAGGAATAGCAGGAGGAATAGCAGGAGGAATAGCAGGAGGAATAGCAGGAGCAGGAGCATTATTTTTTACTTGGATCGGTTGGTTAACCCTCAAACAAGAACACCGCGATCCCTGGTTACGCAGAATTATCATTGCCTTTGCTGGCCTTGGCGGAACTTCATTTTTTCAAGCCAATTTGACCGCCACCGACTTTACGGGAGCAACTTTAAAAAGCACCAATTTTAATCAAGCAAAATTGAATAAAACGATCTTTAAACAAGCGATTAAATTAGAATTAGCCCGCGCAGGCACAACTTTATTAGTTAATCCTCAAGTCAGAGAATTATTAATTAATCCCAGTACAGGCGCAGATCAAGATTTAACCAAAGCCGATTTACGCGGGGCTAATCTCGATGGCGCAAATCTGCAAAGAACGAATTTACGGCTAGCCGATCTCAGTCAAGCTAGTTTTAAATATGCCAATTTACGAGAAGCCAATCTCACCGAAGTTAATTCTGTCAATACCGATTTAAGCTATGCCACCTTAACAGGAGCTTGTGTCGAAAACTGGAATATTGATGCCACAACCCAACTAGCAGAAGTCGATTGTCAATATATTTATCTGCTCAATAACCAAAAAGAACGTCGCCCTAGTAGCGGTGAATTTGAACCAGGAGAATTTACCAAACTGTTTGCCGAAGTATTCGACACCGTTGATCTAATTTTTCGGGAAGGAGTAAATTGGAAAGCTTTCACAAATGCCCTGAAACAAGTGCAAGTCCAAAATAAAGAGACATCACTAGATTTGCAAAGCATCGAAAATAAAGGTGATGGCGTGGTGGTGCTCAAAGTTCATGTACCGCCCGAAACTAATAAAGAAAAAATTCATCAAGAATTTAACCAAAATTATCAACTCCAACTCGCCGCAGTGGAAGCCCAATATAAAGCCCAACTCTCGGCAAAAGAAACAGAAATTTCGCTCTATCGACAACATAATTCTACGTTAGAAAATATTGTTAATACCCTCGCCAGTAAACCGACTAATATAGAAATTATCAACCATAAACAAGATCAAAGCCAAGCTATTACCGTCGGACAAGACCTGACTATCGAGGCTAAAGACTCCACTGTTAACCTCCGTGATATTCATTCTTCAACTCAAGCTTCAGGAGAAAACCATGAACACTGATAACATCGTCATTGACGCTCTAGACAAATTGCTTCAGCGAGAAGAAATTCCTCCCGAAAATTTGAAAGAAACCCTTCAAAAAATTAAAGAACAATTTACCAATCTCCTCGCCTTAAAAAATGAACAACTGAAACTTAAAGACGAAACCATTGAAAATTGTAATCAAGAAATTGGCTACCTACGAGAAAACCTAAATATTTTGTCTCAACGTCCTACAATTGGTGAACTAACCAGTGCGGTAGATAAATTTCAGGAATGGCTCTATGAAACCCATGTCCAGACTAAATAAATCAATGATTTCCATCAAAGCATGATACAACAGCCAGAAATGAATCCATTTATTGAAAATATTCTGCAAACGCTGGCGAACAATAACCTGACCTCTGAAGCGGAGACGATTAGACAGTATCAAGAAAGCTTATTACAAATGATTCAATCTCTGCAAGAAGAAATTGCTTACTTTAAAGCTCTTAATCGGCAAATTCTTCAAAAGGAAAATGAATATTTTGCTATTATTAATAGACTTCTAGTTCAAGAAGAAATTCTTATCAATAAACTTATGAACGAATCCACTGATAAAACTCAAAAAATTAATGTTGGCGGTGATTTTAATATTAATGCTACTCAATCCGTTGTCAATCTTCGAGATATTATTGGCGACGTTAACCATACCATTAATCAAAT
>JBEIFD010000137.1:0-8186 GCA_040382535.1 Merismopediaceae cyanobacterium | reverse complement strand
TATTAAAACCAAAACAATGACGAATAAAGCAATCCAAATGAGTTTGCGGTCTTTAAAAGCTTTTTGTCCTAAACGCCAGAGGGCGGCTAAAATCACGATTAAAATAGCTGGCTTAATTCCTGTGAGGATGGGGCCTAAGGCGGGTAAATTTCCCCAGGTTAAATAAAGCCAAGCAAAAACCGTTGTCACCAAGACCGCAGGCAAAATAAAACAGGTTCCCGCAACCCATAATCCCAACCAACCGCCGTAGGAATAACCAATATGAATGGCCATTTCCGTCGAATTCGGGCCAGGAATCAGGTTTGTCGCTCCCAATAAATCTAAAAACTGCGATCGCATCAGCCATTGACGACGGGTAACAACCTCTTCTTCCATCATGGCGATATGAACAGCAGGGCCACCAAATCCGAGAATGCCTAATTTCAAAAAAACCTGGGCTAATTCGGTTAATCGTCTAAGCTCAATGGCCATACTTAATTTTTCCTAAGAGGTATTCATGAAAAAACAAGTTGTTTTTGATCATAAAACCTCTAGGCGATCGCGCTAATCAATTTAGTAGCCTACGTCACAAGGGTTAGCCCGCGTGTTGCCGATACCATTCAATGGTATTTTTCAATCCTTGGCGTAACTCTACCTGGGCGGTAAAACCAAAGGCTTCTTTTGCTTTCGTCGTATCCAGACAGCGGCGGGGTTGACCGTTGGGTTGATCCGTTTGCCAGATAATTTCTCCTGTAAAATCCATCAATTCACAGATCAGTTCTACTAAATCTTTGATCGAAATTTCAAAATTCGTTCCCAGATTAATCGGATCAGCTTTGTCATAAAATTGAGTTCCCATGACGATACCCAGAGCCGCATCGGTAGAATATAAAAATTCACGGGTAGGACTGCCATCACCCCAAGCAGGAAGGGTTTTATCGCCCCGTTTTTGGGCTTCATGAACTTTTTGGATTAAAGCAGGGATTACGTGGGAACTACGGGGGTCAAAATTGTCTTCGGGGCCGTAGAGATTGACAGGTAATAAATAAATTCCATTAAAGCCGTATTGCAGGCGATAGGATTCTAATTGCACTAATAAAGCTTTTTTGGCGACACCATAGGGCGCGTTGGTTTCTTCAGGATAGCCGTTCCACAAATCTTCTTCCTTAAAGGGGACGGGGGTAAATTTGGGATAGGCGCAAATGGTTCCTACACAAACAAATTTTTCAACCCCTGCTTCGTAGGCTGTGTGGATTAACTGAGTTCCCATCATCAAGTTATCGTAAAAAAGTTCGGCAGGTTTTTCCCGATTCAAACCGATCCCTCCCACATGGGCGGCTAGATGCAGGACTACATCTTGACCACTAACCGCCTGCTGACAACTTTCTAACCGTCTGAGGTCACAATCTCGCGATCGCGGAATGGTAATTTTTTCTGGAGTTGCCCCTGCTTGGATTAACTGGTTAACCACTTGTTTTCCCAAAAAGCCAGCCCCTCCTGTAACCAGAATGCGTTTGTCCTTGAGTTCTAACATAATCAAAATCCTTTGTGGATGAATGGGTTTACTAACGGGTGACAAAAAACTAACAAAATACTTGGCGAGGGAACTCAAGGAATTCCCCCTAACAACAAAGAACCTTAATCGACCATCATGCTCATCGGTTGACGAACAAAGGCATTATCTTGGGACAATAAAAATTCTTCCCGTTCCGTTCGGTTGGGAGAAGATAGACCTAATACAGCCAAATCCGCTTCTACCATCAGACGCACTAATTCTTCAAAGGTGACGGAATGCGACCAACCCAAGGTTTTAATAGCTTTAGTGGGATCACCAATCAACAGATCAACTTCAGCAGGACGTAAATAGCGTTCATCAAAGGCGACAAAATCTTCCCAGTTGAGATTGACATAATTAAAGGCAATTTCCAGAAATTGTTTAATCGCGTAGGTTTCTCCTGTCGCAATAACGTAATCATCGGGTTGATCATGTTGGAGCATTAACCACATGGCTTTTACATAATCCTTGGCATAGCCCCAATCCCGTTTGGAGTCTAAATTGCCCAAGTATAATTTTTTCTGGGTTCCTGCCACAATCCGTGCGATCGCCCTGGTAATTTTGCGCGTTACAAAAGTCTCACCCCGTCGTGGAGACTCATGATTAAACAAAATTCCATTACAGGCAAACAAATCATAGGATTCGCGATAATTCACCGTCTGCCAATGGCCGTAAACCTTCGCACAGGCGTAGGGACTACGGGGATAAAAGGGAGTAGTTTCCTTTTGGGGAACATCCTGCACCTTACCAAACATTTCCGATGAACCCGCTTGATAAAACCGAACTTCAATGCCTGTCCGTTGTTGATAGTCCCGAATTGCCTCTAATAATCGTAGAGTCCCCATTCCAACCGAATCGACCGTATATTCAGGAGAATCAAAACTGACTCGAACGTGGGATTGGGCCCCCAAATTATAAATTTCAACGGGTTTAACTTCCTCTAAAATTCGTCGCAGTGTCGTACCGTCCGTTAAATCACCATAATGTAATAATAATTTCGCGCCTGGATCATGGGGGTCGGTATAGAGATGATCGATGCGATCGGTATTAAACGTAGAAGTTCGACGAATGATTCCGTGAACGGTATAACCTTTTTCTAATAAAAATTCGCTTAAATAAGAGCCGTCTTGACCCGTAATCCCTGTAATGAGAGCAGATTTTGATTCGGACATTGATAAATTCCTTACCCTTAATGTTATGTGAACAACTCATTCTTAAGATTCAAAGATACCAGACTAAGACATTTAGTCAAGCAGTATTCTTCTAGCTAGTAATTTTCGCTACCATTTATGTGGCTTTTTTTGATTTATCGCTGTCAATTAATAGTTCTGAGCTTTTATGGGATTAACATGAAAAAACCTCCTGTTTTAAAGAAAACAAAAGGTTAAATTGACACAACAAACCTGATACTTTGTTCATCAAATCGATGATTTAGGGCTGAACAGAAAACTAGTAAGCCCCATTATTGTTAGGAAAAAGGACAACGCCGAGGGTTTTAACGATTACCCAAAGATCCATTAGCCAGTTACGGTAATTAACGTAATAAACATCAATCTGAACCCGTTGGGGATAGGGAATGTCATTACGTCCCGATACTTGCCAAAGCCCTGTCAAACCAGGACGAATGGTCAAGATTTTGTCGATACGGTTGCCATACTTGTGGAGTTCTTCAGGAACCAGAGGTCTGGGGCCGACCACACTCATATCTCCTCTCAAAACATTCCAAAACTGGGGAAACTCGTCCAAACTGGTTAAACGAAGAAACCTGCCAATCCAGGTAATACGCGGATCGTCTCGTAGCTTAAAGTTATCTTCAAACTCAGCCCTGGTATGGGGGCAGTCCGCAATTAGAGATTCTAAAATTTCGTCTGCATTCGTTACCATTGTGCGGAACTTGATACAGCCAAAACGTTTATGGTTTTTACCGACCCGTTGCTGGATATAAAAAATTGGGCCAGGAGAATCAATTTTAATTAATACAGCTAGAACTAGATATAGGGGGGAAAAAACAATTAACACACACAAAGAAAAAGCAATATCAAAGGATCGCTTAAAGATAACACCATCAAGGGCATTTACCCAGGGACGCTGATATCGTCGTGGAGAGAACGTAGGGGGTGACCCACGTCTCATCAAAGCTTGTATCGCCTTGACGGGGATAAATTGGCTATTCGCAGTCATCGTACTCCTTCACATCACATCACACCACACTGTCCCAATGATAAAGCCTGATTAGTCTAATTAGACAAATAGGGGCAATAAAATATGAAAAATCGCTGTCGAGTTTAAGAAAAAAAACGTTGACAACATTGCTCTAAGAACGCTAAATAAGACGTTACAAAGATTTTTTGAGAAAATTTTGCCGATTGGGTGCGGCAACTCTCTGGATTAAATTGATGCTCAATTTGGGAAAAAGTTTCAACGGTTTTTTCTAGGGAACGGGAATCTTGCTCGGAAAAGAACAGTCCAGTGCCTGTTTCGGGATATTGATGAATATCTAAAACAGTTTCCAAGGCTCCTCCTTTTCCGTAGGCAATGACGGGTGTTCCACAGGATTGGGCTTCAACCAGGGCAATGCCAAAGTCTTCACAGGCGGCATAGACAAAAGCCTTTGCTTGAGCCATATATTGTTCAACGATCGCGTTTGGCTGACTCCCTAATAATTGAATATTGGGTTTAGCTAATTGACGCAACATTGGTAAATCTGGCCCGTCACCGATGACGACTAAGGGATAACCTAACTTATTAAAGGCCCTGATGATCAATTTAATTTGTTTATAGCTTACCAAACGAGAGACAGTTAGGTAGAAATCTTCTTTTTTTTCTTGATAGGGAAAGCGATCGATGTTAACGGGCGGATAAATAACTTCTGCTTCCCGTCGATAACATCGCCAAATGCGACGGGCGGTATGGCGAGAGTTGGCGATAAAATAATCCACTCGATTGGCTGAAATAACATCCCATTGACGGAGTTGGTGGAGGATATGACGAGTCAAAATTCCAGGCAATCCTTTTCCTAAACAACTGTTATTGAGATAATCAAAGGTTAAATCCCAGGCATAGCGCATGGGAGTATGGCAATAACAAAGATGGAGTTGCTGGGGATTGCTTAAAACGCCTTTGGCCACCGCATGGGACGAAGAAAGAATCACGTCATAGGCGGCTAAGTCTAATTGTTCAATGGCGAGGGGTAATAGGGGAAGATATTTTTGAACGCCATTTTTTGCGAGGGGAAAGTTTTGTAAGAAAGTCGTCCCAATGTCGCGCCCGAATAAATAGCTATCGGGATTAGTGGATTCAAAGTCAATCAATGCGTAAATATCGGCTTCAATGTTGTGCAATATTTGTTCGACGACTAATTCCGACCCTCCCGTTGCTTTTGGGGTGAGCCATTCATGCACGAGGGCATATTTCATGAAAATTTTAGATGGTATTGGTTGTGAAGGATTTATATCAAGTTCTGTTTAGTCGCAAATTCTATAATTTACCGTAGAAGCTTGGTCTCCAAGTCTGATACTTTTTAGATTTGGGAACGGAATTTGGGAACCAAACTCCTACGAGATTTTAATGTTTCATTAAGAACGGGATTTGGAAACCAAACCCCTACGAGAATGTTTCCTTAAATGGCTTAAAATTCGCTTCCTGAATAGCCCATAGAGGATTCATTATCCCGTTTAGAACCCAATAAATCTAATTTATCTACTAGAATTACTGGTTTAGAACGCTCGATTCCAGTATTGCGATCATTCCATTTATCAAATCTCAAAAATCCTGTCACTCCTATCTCATTACCTTTTTTGACATAATTTGCTGCAATTTCAGCCGTTTTTCCCCACATTTCTAGTTCAAACCAATCGGGAGGATCGTCTCTTCTCATTCGTTTGACAGCAATCCCTACATTGCAGACCACTTTACCAGATTCAAGGTATCTAACCTCTGGATCTCTTCCTGCGCGACCAACTAAGTGGACAACATTAAGGCTCATGAAAATTACTCCTCGCTATTTAGAAAAATTCTGTTGGGTGTTTTAATTATTGCAATTTTACGAAAAAAATAATAGGGTTGAACCGAAAAACTAGGTTTCCCCTGGCTCAGGCTACAATCGATTTTGATCTATTTAATTATTTTATGGGTATGACTGATGTTTCTCCCGTTGTCGGCATTATTATGGGCAGTGATTCGGATTTGCCGACGATGCAAGCGGCGATCGCGGTTTGTGAAGAATTTGAGATTGCCTGCGAGGTGGCGATCGTCTCGGCCCATCGGACACCTGAGCGCATGGTGAGCTATGCCCAAACAGCCCATGAACGGGGATTAAAGGTCATTATTGCAGGCGCAGGTGGAGCGGCTCATTTACCTGGGATGGTTGCCTCTTTGACCCCGTTACCGGTGGTTGGCGTTCCTGTACAAACCCGAACTTTGCAAGGCGTTGATTCCCTTTATTCTATCGTTCAAATGCCCGCAGGAATTCCTGTCGCCACTGTCGCGATCGGGAATGCGAAAAATGCTGGACTGCTTGCAATTCAAATCTTAGCCAGCCATGATCCCGAATTATTGGCAAAAGTACAAGCCTATCGCCAGAATTTGCAAGAATCTGTGTTAGAAAAACAAGCTACCCTAGAAAAAATTGGTTATCAATCCTATTTAGCCGCAATGAATCCCAGGGATTAGATACCATAGGGGAATTATTTTTAAGCAAAATTAGGGGATCAAAATGGCTCGTTGGATTTGTGCGTTGCTCACGGTGGGGTTTCTGTGGACGATGATGATGTTTCCCGTTCAGGCTCAAGTAAAGGCTGATATTTCAGTCACAGAGGCGCAATTACAAGCGGGGGAAGAAACCTTCCAAAAAGCTTTTGAAGCGACAGAAAAGGGCAATTTTTCCCAGGCAGAATCCTATTGGACAGCCTTAATCCAAGAGTTCCCCCAAAATCCTGCCGTTTGGAGTAATCGCGGTAATTCCCGTGTGAGTCAAAATAAGTTGGCTTTGGCGATCGCAGATTTTGATGAGGCGATTAAGTTAGCTCCCGATCAGCCCGATCCCTATCTTAATCGGGGGGCCGCCCTGGAGGGACAGGGAAAATATGAGGCCGCGATCGCCGATTACAATCAAGTTTTAGCGATCGATCCGCAAGATCCGTTGGCCTATAACAATCGGGGTAACGCTGAAGGGGCTTTGGGAAATTGGCAAGACGCGATCGCCGATTTTCAAAAAGCCTCTAAAATTGCCCCAGATTTTGCCTTTGCTCGTGCAAATACGGCCCTAGCTCTCTACGAAATTGGTGAAACCAAAGAAGCGTTAAAAACCATGCGGGATTTGGTCAGAAAATATCCCATGTTTCCCGATATGCGAGCGGCTTTGACGGCTGTTCTTTGGAGTGAAGGCCAGCAGGGGGAAGCGGAAAGTAATTGGGTTGCCGCCGTTGCCATTGATGATCGTTATCAAGATTTGGATTGGGTGAAAACGATCCGTCGTTGGCCGCCGCAAATGATTACTTCTCTGGATAAGTTTTTGAATTTAAAATGATTAAACAGGCGCGATCGCGGGTTGAAGTTTAGAGAGCGATCGCTGTTTTGAGTTTGGGGGAAGGTGATTACACTTTTTAACATTATCTAATCAGGCATTTTTTAACGAATAAGCGTAAAAATGGATTATGCTTTAGATATTAACGTAAATTTTTAGTTTATCTATCAAGATTTAAGATCAGCAAAATTCAAGGGGTTACTAATGACTCAAGCAATTCGTCAAACGGCCTTTGTTCAGTCGGCTGGTCGGTTAGAGATTCAGTCAGATAAGCTTTATGCTGGGAGAAAAGTAGAGGTTATTGTTATCCTTGAGGATGAGCCTGAAATTATGTCAGCAGAAGCTTTAGCGATTAAGAGATTGGAAAATTTAGGTGATCCAGGCGAGTGGATAACAGGAGTTGAAGCTGATGAAGAAATTGATGAAAATGAGTTAAGAGAATGGGTCAAAAGTTGTGGCTACTAAAAGTCATTATTTGGTTCAATGGGTGGCTGATTTACAGAATGATTTAGCCCGCATTTCTCAAGAACTTTGTGATCGTATCCTCCGAAAGCCTTGCCCAGTAAGCCTTTGACCCTGCTAGAAAGGGCAGATAAAAAACAACAGACTGTTAAAACTCTGATTTTGTCTAGCTTTGACCAGATAAGGGTTCTGGCTGTTCAAAAAATTTTTGTGAGAAATGCGGGTTTAGGTTGTTTACCTGTAGAATTGCAGGAGTATTGGCCGAAATATCAGAAAATTCTAGCAATAGATCCTTTTCAGGTTTTCGGTTGGCCCAGTCATGATTTAATCGGTAAACTCAAGGGATGTCGTGCGATTGAAATTGATTGGGATAATATTAGTTATCGCTTAGTCTATCAAATTCATGAAAAATCTAAGCCAAAACGAGTATTAATTTTAAGTTTTGCAGAACATGATCCCGCTTATAAAAAAGCAAAACAACGTAAATAAAAATAAGTTTTCAATCTTATGATCAAATATTTTAGGTGATGTAATCGCGGGTTGAAGTTTAGAGAGCGATCGCATTTTTAGGTTGAGAGGGTAAAGGGAGATCGCCTTGCTTTTTCTACAATCCCATTAAAATTTGTAATCGATCCTCTACTGCCATCATGGTTTCTAAAGAGACTA
>JBEIFD010000136.1:0-8206 GCA_040382535.1 Merismopediaceae cyanobacterium | reverse complement strand
CGTAAAACCGAAAGAAAATATTTGGTCAGTTAGAATTGGTATTGGCTGGCGAGCATTAGGTGTAATCAAAACGGATGAAGATAAAATAGTTTGGTTTTGGGTTGGGTCACACGCCGAATATGACAAGATTCTCAGTAAAAACTAAACAGACGATCACGGTCTATTTGTAATTGCAAAGGGCGATCGCGGTGTTTTAATTTTTGAAGGGGCGATCGCCTTCTCATCAAGTAAAAAAAGCGATCGCCTTAAACGATTTCCTAACCGAGAATAACCATTCCAGCAGGCGGCAAACTGAGGCTTATATAAGCACGACCATCCGTAGTTAGATGTTTAACCATAACCGTTTCATCTGTAGGTGGCTGTTGCAACTGTTTATCACTCCAATCTGCCCGATAGAGAACTTGCAAAGTAGAACCCAGAGGGTGCAACGTCTCATCAATCGTAATATCGGCACCGCGTGTTTCGATTCCATTAGTATTCAGAATCATCACCACTTCTTGATAGGCCAACACCATTGACCAAGCAAATAATTCCCCTGCTCCAGGCAAGCAAAAAGGATACCCACAAAAGGACGTTTCACGGGGATAGCAAGCCCCCATCCGCAACGCCCGCCCAATCAAGTTATCTCCATTACGCAATCGGGCGATCGCAGCAATTCGGAGATAGGTGGGATGATTCGGATTAAAAAAGTGACAACCCGTTGTTTCAAAAGCTCCAAATGGCCCACCAAACATATCTTCTCGAATATACCGATCTTCCCCAAAACGTTGGGGTTCAATGCTGTAATCATGGGAACCTTCATTGCCGTCAAAAGCCTGTTCCGTACCGTAATAGATACAGGGAATGCCAGGCGTTGTTAATTGAATCGCAACCGCGTGGGCCGACTGCCAATAACGATGAGGAGTCGAATTATTCGCGGCAAACCGTTCTTTATGGGAACGACAGGACATATCATGGTCATCCAGAATCGAGACATGGAGGCGACCCGTTTGAATATAGCGATTGAGGTCGGAATTAATTTGGTAACGCTTAAAGAAATCCATTGGGCTTTGGGTGCCACGCGCCGCCCCTGCTAACAGATTGGGAGAATTATTAATATCAAGTACCGCCGTTAACGCTCGCTCAAAAACACTTCCAAAGAGAGAAAGATAGTTCGCACTCATTAAATTGTCGGTAATTTCTCCCACTAGCAAAAAGTTATCTTTGCCAATAGACTGGGCATACCGAAAAATTTGAAAGCTAAATTTCTGACAAATATCCTTGGGAACGTGTTTCGCCGCATCAATCCGAAACCCATCACAATCCGTCACCGCAATCCAATATTGGTAACAACGAATAATCGCATCTAAGGTCGCGGAATGATAGCCATTCAGTTTTTTTAAATCGAAGAAATCTCCCCGCCGAAACTCCGCATTGGCATCCATCGGATCGGGATTATTCCAATTGACAATCGAACCACAACGGTTGTAGGCCTCTAGGGTTTGCAATTCCTGGGGCCAGCATCCGTCTTCTAAGTCCTTAATCTCAGGAATTGGTTGACCACTACCCGAACGCCATCCCCCGAAGCTGTAGGGCGGTTCATAACGATAGGGCAAGGAATCTTCAATGATTCCCGTTAGATC
Source organism: Merismopediaceae cyanobacterium (assembly GCA_040382535.1). Lineage (GTDB taxonomy): Bacteria > Cyanobacteriota > Cyanobacteriia > Cyanobacteriales > Microcystaceae > Snowella. The sequence goes on along the minus strand of JBEIFD010000136.1, from coordinate 6,584 downwards.
AGGGCCATAGAACCAATTATTGGCAGTGTGATCCATCACTACATCCAATACGACGACCATACCGCGATCGTGGGCATCATCAATCAGATCGCGCAAATCCTGAACTGTGCCAAAACGGGGATCAATGTCTAAAAAATTTTGGATTGCGTAGCCGTGATAGGTTTCTAAATCGGCTCTTTGTTTAAAGGCTGGATTCAGCCACAAACCCGTAATCCCCAATCCTTGCAGATAATCCAATTTACTACGAATACCTTTGAGTGTACCGCCCGTAAAACCCAGACCCGCTTTCATCCAGGCTTTTTTATCTTTAATTTGATACTGTTCAGGATGTTCGGGATCAAAGAGGGGACGCTCTGCTTCTTGGCCATCACTAAAGCGATCGGGTAAAATCTGATAGAAAATATGCTTTTTCCAAAGAGATGGACTAGGAAAAACTCGACCTCGCGGTTTTAGGTTCAGATTAGCGACAGTAAAAGGTCTTTCTGTTTCAATAGGAGTGTGGGTTGACATGGGTTAATTATGTTAAATAAATGTCCAGATCAATTTTGACAGATTAGACAGATTAACGCGATCGCAACTTGAATCAACCAAAACCACGATCACGAAGTGCCGCTACGCGATCGCCTAATTTCAAAAATTAACGACGAAGAATTGCCTCACCCCGACGATAAAGCTCACGGGCATAGTCCGTCCAAACCCCCTGACCCCAATAACGGAAACAACTGGTTTGTACCAACAGATTATAGAGCAGAGCCTCTTGATAATCGGGATTTTGGGTGACTTTTGGATCTTTTTGCACCAAAGGATCATATTTTTGGTGAAACATGGCACTGAGTTTATTCATCGGTTCCAACACATTTTCATAACCCCGTACCCAACTTAGATTATTTGTCCAGGAAGCTCCGTCCATGTGAAAGTGATGATCGCTTTGTTTTAATTCCGCGATCGCCTTTTCTACCAATTCGGGTGTGGCTTGCTCAGGGTTAACCCGTTGCCAAATTTTGTGCTGATGAACAGCTTGGACTTTGGGATAATCATTGGGATCAACGCCTGCCGCTTCAATTAACTCTAAATATTCCGTACCATTAATGGCAACTGTCCCAACTTTTCCCCCACCTTCAGAACGAATTTCATGATTAGCCTTAATAAAAGCAGGAGGAAATTCATTCATCATCACCCCGCCATTTTCACCATCCGCAATTTGGGTTCCCAGGGAAGGAATTGTAATACCACTAATTTGTTGTTTTCTTAATCCTTTCGCCTCATAATAGGGCTGCATTTGGGCCACTAATTTAGTATCCGAACCTTGGGTTTTAATTAAGATTGTGATACTGATGGTTTCACCTTGGGAATTGCGAGCAACTAAACGATTAGGAATATATTTTTGTTCGTGATTTAGACTTGAACCATCTAAATTTTCTAGAGAATGTTCCTGCACCATTAACCAACGATAACCGCATTCCTTGAGTGCCTTGATGTATTCATATAAGGTATCAGGATGGTTAGGTAGGTGCATTTCGGACGGCGAAAAGCCTTTCACTCGTTTTAGGGCTTCATTTCCAAAAATTGAGGCAAAATGATGTTGCCAAGCCTGAATTTGGAGTTTTACGTCGGGAATGGGGGTAGAGGGAACGACGGCATGACTCCACAGAGTTCCTAAACACTCAACGTAGGGTTGATATTGAGGATTACAAATAATCTTTTTGAGACTATCTAAAATATCATTACGACCCATTTGTTGAAAGCCCCAAAGCAAATTTCCTGAATAATCCAACATGATGCGCGGATTGCAACCTTCTTGGATTAATTGGGGAATAATTTCACCCATACGCCGATAGCACCAGGCAAAGGGATCGGCGTTATGATTATCTCCTTCTCCTGGATGTTCATACATATATTGGAGATGACTAATTAAAGATCCATTTTGTCCTGCGGGAATGGTAGGTTGGTGCATATGTAAGGCACAGGCAAATCCTGCATTAATATCCGCTAATTTTAAATTAGTTGTAGATAAAAAAACAGGATCATTATTATTCGCGATCGCTTGAATGTTAGATTCTTCACCCGAAATATAGGGTAAATTTGATGAAATTTGTGTGGGAGTCAGAAAAGTTGCGACCATTATAGAGTCCTTTTTTTGTTTGATACTAGGTTCATTATAGATAGAATGATGACCATATATTCTCTCAGAATTAACCATGATCAAACGTCAATTTTTACGATTAGGTGTGATAGCCCTATTCTCTGCTCTGATCTTGATAGGCATTACCCATCAAGTGACCGCCCAAAATGTTCCCGATCCTATTCAACAGACCTGGGATCTCCATCAAAACGATCGCCCCATTGCGTCACCCCAATTGGAAATTGCCTCAACTGATGCAGTTAAGGGAGAATGGGTGAATTATGCAAAAGTTGGTGATAAAACGATCAAAGGTTATCTAGCGCGATCGCCCCAAGCTAAAGCCAATGCGCCCGCCCTGCTCGTTTTCCATGAATGGTGGGGATTGAATGATAATATCCAAAAAATGACTGAAAAATTAGCCGCAGAAGGTTATACCGCTTTAGCTGTTGATTTGTATGAAGGTCAGGTTGCCGATAAACCCGAAGACGCGATGACTTTGATGAAAAAAGCGTCACAAAATCAGAAAAATTTTGATAGTAATGTGGAGCAAGCCTATGATTATTTAAAAACCAAAACCAAAGCAGGTAAAATCGGCACAATCGGCTGGTGTTTTGGTGGCACTTCTTCCTTAAATACGGCCCTATTATTACCTAAAAAAATAGATGCGACTGTGATTTACTACGGCTCAGGGATAGAAAACGATCGCGATAAATTAAAAGTTTTAGAAATGCCAATTTTAGGAATTTTTGCAGAATTAGATCAAAGTATCCCTGTTGCCAAAGTTAAACAATTTGAGCAAACTTTAAAATCGCTAGGAAAATCTGTCGAAATCGATATTTATCCGAATGCTGATCATGCCTTTGCTAATCCATCGGGAACTCGTTATAATGCAACTGCCGCAGAAGATGCTTGGAAAAAAACAATAGCTTTTTTAAAGAAAAATTTACAGCAATAAGGCAGTAAATTAATCACAAAAATATCAAAAATACTCCGATGTTTGTAAACAAGGGGTTTAAACCCCTTGCCCATATCTCTTTTTTATGTTCTTATTTTTTGCAAAATTCGTTGTACGAAAAAAGGAATTACTTTAAACTGATTTTGATATAATTGCCCGAGAGTAATGGGATCTTCAGGGGGAATCATAGCAGATTGATATTGAAGCATAATTAAAATATTCCAGAAAATCAAAAAACAACTAATACCAATAGCTAATTTTTTCCACTGTCTGCCAGGGAAATAATCCCATAAAGCCGCTAAACCAAAAATAAAAATAAGGCTACAGTTGGCAAACATTCTCCCCCCCACACTTGCACCCTGCCACCAGCACCACCAGGCACTAATCACATAGACTTGTAAACCCACTGCTATTAATAAAATACAAGCCAGACGAGTCATTTTTCGGGCTAAAAGTCCTAAACCTATGACAGCGAATAGCGTTAAAGGATGCCAACTAAATAATCCTCGATAACCCGAAAATAAAACCTGAAAAATAGCAGGTTGAAACCAATGAAAACTTTGCCCATAACCCCTCGCTTTTCCTTCTTCTAAATAGGGAATACGACTCAACCCTCCGTACTGCCAAATATAAATAATAAGTTGGGGTAATTGCATTAAAAGTGTTACGACTAAAATTAAGGCGATCGCGCTTAAATACTGAAGTTTAAATAAGTCTCGAAAATTTATTTTTTTGAGTTGAGGATTTGAATTTTCTTCGATTCCCAACCAACCGATTAAAACAGGAACAATAACAAATAAAATATCCTGGGGACGAACCAAGGCCGCTATGCCTAAAATCCCCCCTAATAATATTTGTAATCGCCGTTCTTTTTGCCAAGATTTTGTGATACAAAAATATAAAAATAGAGAAATTAAAAATTGCGAAACCGCATGGGACATCGAGACTTCAATTAATAAATAATAGGTAAGAGGAGAAGCAAACCAAATTCCTCCCACCGCGATCGCACAAGCCGTTGGACTAAAATAGTGTCGTGCCGTGCGGTAACTCAACCATAAACCCGTAATGCCTAAGCCGATACTGCCCAAACAATAAAATAATTCGTAGGACCAGGTTAGGCCATTGGCTTCGACATTCACCCCGATTAAACCGAGAGCTAAGGCGACTAAATGCCCGATCGCAAAAAAAGGTAAAAGAATCAGACCCATACCGATGGTGTATTTGCTATACTCCACGCCTGGCCCCGTCGAACGCACCGCACCACCAAAAATAGAAGCCGATTGAGAATAAAATTCATGCTCATTTAATACCCTTAAATCACCATCGAATAACAGCGATCGCAGGGGGCCATAATAACCAATCCCATCTCCAAAAACGCCAAATCCTGTTAAACAAAATTTTAATAAAAAAATAGCTAGGGTGATAACAATTGCACCAATAAAAAGGGTTTTAACTCCCTTGTCATCAATCTTTGCAAGTTTAAAATTTAATTTCAAATTGACCATTTAATTTATGAATAGACTGATAATTTTCATAAACTTAGTTTCTTATAAACTAAAATCTAACTAAGTTAATTTTCTACAAGCTTTTTGCAGTATAATTATCTTTTAGCCGTAATAAAATCTATAATTTTACTTACTTTTTCAGAATAAATATTTCTACAAAAAGCATTTTATCTTATTTAGACAAAGCCATTTCTTTTAAATAATTAACTATTCTAAATCTGTTTTCTTCTTCTTCAAGATTAGAATAAGTTTTTTGACAAACATTAGTAAATCTAGATACTGTTCTAGAGTTAATAGATTCCATGTCTTTAAATATTCCTATAGGAAAAAAAGGCATATTCCATTTTTCTAATTCATAAATAGTAATAATTGATTTTAGTGTTTTTTCTTCTGAACTTAGTGCAAAAATCATTAAGGGTTTCTCCATTGAATTAATCTTGCAATCAACAGAATATTTTCCAACAGGATCTTTAAGAGAGTCAGACCAGTTAAATATACATCTACTAGGATCTACAGATTGATATATTAACCCTTTGAAATCTTCTAAAAATGTATTTTTAGCTCTTTCTTGAGATAGATATTCCAAATCTGATATTCTGATCAAGGCTTGAGAGAAATTATAAAAAGCTAATTCATAATTATCATCCTTAATTTCTAATATTAACTCTCCATCTCTATCTTTTACTGAAAACTGTTCAAGAATTGCAGATAAAATTTTATGTCTTGTACCAACCATCAAAGAAGATTCGCTTATACCAAGTACTTCAAGATGCATAAATGTATCACCTTCATCGGTCAATATCCATTTTTGACCTTCTTTTTTTAAGACGATAGAAAAATGATCGCCATCACTAAACCTGTAAGGCGTTGTGATTTCAAAAATATTGCGATCAACTTTTTCTAAACTAATTTGATCAGAAGTTTTAGAAAGAAATTCTCTGGGTAAATTAGTGAACATTATTATAATCCCCAAAAATACTTAGTTGTGGATCTATATCTACTTTAATATTACAATCCGAAAACAAACATAGCAAGGCTTCCTCATAAGTTATGAATCTGTCGGTAATTTCTGCGAATCCATCTTCTTTTGCAAATGCAAACCTTTGATACCTTTCTGTTGCAGTATGTATATGGGGAGAACTAAAAAAGTTTCCTTCAATAGAATTTGTATGTCCATGCCCATTATCATATCTCCTTAAGTGAAATAGTTTATTTAAGATGTCTGGTTTATAAAAACCCAGAATAAGACTAAATTTTCTAAAGTTTATTTGATTTTGATTAAGTTTAAGCTCAAAAGAAAAATCACTATCGGAAATAACTTTTACAGTTTGAACAATTTTACTTCTTGCAGAAACAGCACGAGCAATGCCTCGCCAATTGTATGGAAGGGATTTGGGGCGATCGATTAATTCTAAAATTTCAGAATCTGTAAATATGTGGGTAAACACAGAAATCTAATGAAGTAAATGTCGTAAATATATACTGATAGTCAAAAAAACACAAGAAAAAATTACAAAAACAATACTATTTAGAGATCTTAGTCTATCTTTGGCATTGGGGACAAAAATGACTCGATCTTCCTCCCAATTTAATGCGTTCAATCAGCGTTCCACAGATTCGACAGGGTTCATCCTTGCGCCCATAAACCCAAGCAACACCGCCATAGTTGCCATTGATTCCCGTCACGTCCCGAAAATCGCTGAAAGTTGTTCCTCCTGATGCGATCGCGGTTTGGAGAACTTCGATAATCATTTGGTGTAACTTTTCAATTTGATTAAGCTTTAAGCTATTACCGAAAACCATTGGCCGAATGCCTGAGCGAAATAAAACCTCATCGGCGTAAATATTGCCCAATCCTGCTACTAGTCGCTGATCTAACAGGGCAGTTTTCAGCGATCGCTGACTTTTGCTTAATTTTTGTTGGAGATAACTGACGGAAAAATCCGTTGAAAATGGCTCTGGCCCTAGTTTTTGTAAACCCGTCATAATCGTTTCTGGATTG
>JBEIFD010000135.1:0-8206 GCA_040382535.1 Merismopediaceae cyanobacterium | reverse complement strand
GTTGGGCTAAACGTCGGGGTTTACCTCGCATCATGGGCCATCAAAGGGGGGTTGATACCCTCAAAAGTTTATTGCGCTGTTGTAATGATTGGGGGATTTCTGCTCTGACGGCCTATGCTTTTTCGACAGAAAACTGGGGCAGACCCTTGGAAGAAGTGGAATTTTTGATGACGTTGTTTGAACGGGTGTTGCGAAAAGAATTAAAGGAGATGATGGCAGAAAATGTCCGTATTCGTTTTGTCGGTAATTTAGAGTCCCTTCCCGCCTCGCTTCAGGAAGAAATTGCTCGTTCAATGGAGGATACTCAAAATAATACGGGGATTGAGTTTACGGTCGCCACGAATTACGGTGGTCGTCAGGAAATTGTCCAGGCTTGTCAGGCGATCGCCCAAAAAGTACAGGCAGGATTGATCAAAGCAGAAGAGATTGATGAAACCGTCCTAGAAAAACATCTCTATACGGCGGGTTTATCCTACCCCGATCTGTTAATTCGTACTAGTGGAGAAATGCGAATTAGTAATTTTCTATTATGGCAAATGGCCTATGCGGAGATTTATGTCACGCCGACGCTTTGGCCAGACTTTGATCAAGCGGAATTACATAAGGCTCTATTAGATTATCAACAACGAGAACGACGCTTTGGCAAAATTTAACCTATCATCTACAGATTAAAATTATTGCTAAAAATGCGTTTAAGACTTAAATTGTAACTGTTCTTGACAGTTTGTTTATTGTAAAAAAAATATGCTAACAACCCAAAAAAGCCAGGCGATCGCCGTCCGTCCCGTTTCGCCCAAAGTAGCCGCCGAAGAACGATTTAAGCAAGAACGAATGCACGATATCAAGGTGATGCTCCAGGATCTGTTTGAACGAGAGGAATCGACCATTAGATTAGTTTTGGACTCTCTCTATGATGTGGGAGTCATTAATATTATTAATAAAAAAATCAAATTTTCGCCTTTAAATAATTTTCTCAAGTCTCTGGCTAAGTTGCCTAAGCCCGTTGCCAAAGTCCTGATGTGGCGTTGGTTTAAAAAGAATTGTGCCGAACTTTTGGTCAATTGGCTATATCGTAAAGTTAGTTTTTAAGAAATAAAATATAAAATTCCCTTTAAATTTATCAATATATGAATCAAAAAAAAGTTTACTTGAGTTCTTTAATCATTGGGAACCTATTATTAATTGCTACTCAAAAAAGTTTAGCTTTACCCCCTGTCGATGATATTCCTGAAGAGGTTTTACGGACTGAAATTATTCTCGAAGCGCGATCGCCGATTGATGGAAGACCGCTAACGGCATCTGAATATGCCCAATTACAGGAAGAAAACTCTAAAAGTCCCTATCCTCCGCAAATTAATTCTAAGATTCGGACTATTGTTTTTTTATTAGAAATTCGTCGGTTTGTAAAAACAGTCCTTCCTTTTTTATAGCGATCGCTAGAATAATAAGCATAAATAAAGATAAAAATGTCTAAATCAATCAGCAGATAATAGCAATTTTTTAGCTTACTCTATAAAAATCATGCACATCCAAACAATACAAATTAAAAATTTTAAGGCGTTTCAGGATGTAACCATTAATCTGAATTCTGATGTCAATATCTTTACGGGTAAAAATAATTCGGGAAAAACCACTATTTTAGAAGCAGTTGCTTTATGGCATGAGTGTTTCAATAAATTAATTGATCAGACAGCAACTAACTATGAAAAATATCTGTCATTTAGTGAAGTCAACAGTGTCCGAATTCCCAATTGTGAAGATATTTTCTATCAGCAAAAAAAACGTAATAAAATAGAAATTATTGTTTTATTGAAGCGCGAAGAAATAAGTCTTAATATTGGTTTTGAGATAGCATCTTCAGGTTCAATTTATGTCATTAAAGTACTAAATTCTAGTAGCCATGATTTTGAAGAATTTAGAGATATCTTTGTTCATATTCCTTTTCCTATTGGTTTATACTATGCTTCTCCTGTATCAATTATTCGTCAACAAGAAAGGTTTGTAACTAACCCTCAGATTCTTGAATCCATTCAAATAAGAGAGTCAGTAAGCGTTATTCGGAATCGTTTATATTCTCTATACTATAATCAGCAAGACTTATCTCTTTATCAAAGCTTTCTTACTGACTTATCCTATGTTCTATTTGATAATCGAGAGAAAATTAACTTTTATATTGAAAGTGATATCCGACAAGATACTAAAGTCATTATTAATTTTACAATTCATCCTAGAGATACTGAAAAGGATCTCTCTCTGCTGGGTAGTGGAACTTTACAAGTTATTGAAATCTTACTTAATTTGTATTCATCAGAACGACTTAGTGCATTTGATTTAATTTTACTAGATGAACCTGATAGCCATATTCATTATGATATTCAAAAACGTTTACTGAGTATTTTAACTAAATTTTCTCAACAACGAAATCAATTATTGATTACCACCCATAATGAAGCTCTAATTCGCAGTTCTGATCTACATCATCTATTCCATCTCGAAAATACTGCCAATCATTTTTATCAATCTCTGAATAACACTCAAATTCAAAATTTAGATCCTCGTTTTAAGGGAATTTATCCGATGGCGACTAATCCTATTATTAGCTCTCTAGGAAATACCAACGGTTTAGATTTTATTAATGCAATTGAAGCAGATCGTCTTATTTTTGTTGAGGGGCAGGATGATGCTAGAGCAATTTATCTACTTTTACAAAAAGGTGCTTCACCGAGAAATACAAAGAAATATGTTTTTTGGGTATTAAATGGGATTAGTCATGTTTTTAAAGAAATTTTATCTTACAAAACCGTATTTTCTGTTATCAAAAATAATAAAACACTTTGGGAAAAATCGTTTTTAATTATTGACAGAGATTTTTTAAGTGATGAACATTGTCGAATTATTAAAGAAAAAATGCACGAAAAACTAGGCTTAGAAAGTTATATTACCGAAGCCTACACTTTAGAAGCCACCTTACTTACCGATTTAAATAAATTTGGTCGATTATTAGCTAAATGGCTAAAGAGTAAGCAACGAGATATTGATCAAAGCTTTTTGATTACATCTCTAAATTCTGCTTATCAAAACATTGTGCAAGAAATTAATACAGAATACTTAGCTAATGACGAATGGGTTAATGAAACTTGTCATCGATATCTGAGTCTTGATAAAGATCTTCAGAAAATTTTTGCTCCTAAATCTAAGCCCAAACATAAACAAATATCAGTTCTTAGCATCACTGAGTTAAATATGAAAGATTACTATAGACAATATCTTAATAATGCAATTAGTAATCAAGCATTTTTCAAGATAACCCGTAAGCAAGAAGTCGAAAATATTATCAACGAAGTATTACAACCCTATGAAATTATTTTTGATTTAGAAGAAGATTTTATAGATTTACTACAAATGGTTGATAGATCGACCTGGTTTGACGCTTGGGATTTTTTACTGGGATTATAAAAAAGGCGATTAAGTCAAAGGTTGCAAAAACGGTTTACGAGGATTGTAACTTTCTAACTCTCGAATGCTTTGATACAATTCCAATTCTCTTTCACTTAATTCGGGCGGAATGGCAATTTGAATTTCTACTAATTGATCGCCGCGATTGCCTCGATTGTCAGGATAGCCTTTCTGGGCTAATCGTAATCTTTGTCCCGCTTTAACTCCCTTGGGAATCGTCATTTTGACCAACCCATCAATGGTCGGAACTTCTACTGCCGCCCCTAAAATCGCTTCACTGGGTGTAACAGGAACCTGACAAAAAATATCTGATCCCTGCACTTCAAAAAAAGCATGGGGAGAAATACTAATTTTGAGATACAAATCCCCTGCATTAACCCCTTGTTCTTTCAGGCGAATTCGTTGGCCATCAATCATCCCTGGGGGCATTTCTACCTCCAGCGATCGCCCATCTTCTAGACGAATTCTTTCTTTTCCTCCCCGATAAGCTTTTTCTAAAGGAATCGTTAACTTTGCTTCCACATCCCTCGGAGTTTGACGATTAGGGGTAACAACTTTAGCTCGTTTCGTGGTCTGGGGCGCGAAATCCTTCCAATCTGTTGCCGTTTGTCTCGGTGGAACGCCAGCCCCATTACGATTACCCGTTGGAGGACGAACAGGAGCCTTGCGTTTTCCTCTCCCAAAAAGCACATTATCGTAGTCTGAACGCTTACTTTCATCGGAGAGAACATCGTAGGCCTCGTTAATATCCTTAAACTTTTCCTCTGCCAATTTATTATTGGGATTCACATCAGGATGATACTGGCGAGCTAACTTACGAAAAGTTTTCTTGATTTCTTCATTGGTCGCATCCCTCGGCACACCCAAAATTTGATAATAATTACGCACTTGTTGCATAGAAATTTAGCGATTATGAACAACCTATTTCAGCTAATTGCTGATAGCTTAAATACTCACCACTGACAATTAATTATCGATAATTAGGCGACGATTCTAGAACCAATCGTCATCATCGTCATCATCCCAATTGTTTTCAGGCGGCATCTGACGACCCCTTTTTCCCGTACTACTGCGCTCATTATCCCAGCTATTGGCGCGATCGCGTCCAGGACGGCCTTGTAAATCGCCATTATTCGTCGGTCGTTGACGAGGCGTAGTCGGACGATTGTAATCATAGTCCCCTTTTTCGGGATACTCTTCGTAGGCATCGTAATTGCTGTAACGAGGCTTGCGGGCATTTCTCGGCTCATCATACTGGGGAAAACCCGAACCATAATTATCCCTGGGAGCCGCAGACGGCGATCGATAGGAAGCACCCCGATTTTCATTGCGACTGGGACGAACATCCTCTCGATAACCCGAACGGCTACCATAAAGCTCCTCATCGTCATCATCCCCCGTAAAGGTTTTACGAATCGCACTAAAAAAGCCCTCGTCCTCATCCGCGTATTGCAGACGAACCTCTCGATTTAACTCATAGAGAACATCTTGCAGATCCGCCTGGGCGCGGTCTAAACGGCGTTCATCTTCCTTGGCTAAAGCATCCAAAATTTCCCCCGACAACGCCTCCACCTGCCGACGATAGGAAACGGTAAAAGCACTCCCAAAATCTAGGGTCACTTCCTTCAATCGCCGTTGAGCCTGATCTGTCAAGGCCTTAGCCTTATTCCGTTTTTCTATCCGTTCCCGTCGCTCCCGATCTTCGTCGGCAAACTGTTCAGCTTCCTGGATCATGCGGTTAACTTCAAACTCACTCAAAGTCGAAGCTCCCTGCACCGTAATACTCTGTTCCCGCCCCGTTGTCTTATCCCGTGCAGTCACCTGCAAAATACCATTGGCATCAATGTCAAAGGAAACCTGAATTTGCGGTAAACCCCTCGGAGCGGGAGGAATGCCCGTTAACTTAAACCGTCCCAGGGATTTATTGTCCGTCGCCATTTCCCGTTCCCCTTGCAGAACATGGATTTCAACCATCGTTTGATTATTGTCACCCGTTGAGAAAATATCCGACTTCCGCACAGGAATTGTCGTATTACGGGGCAGTAATTTCTTCATCACCCCACCAATCGTTTCCAATCCCAAGGAAAGGGGAGACACATCCAACAACAACACATCCTTCACCTCTCCCCCCAAAATGCCCGCTTGAATAGCCGCACCGATCGCGACTACCTCATCAGGATTCACATTTTCATTGGGTTCCCTGTCAATAAAACTGCGGACTAATTGCTTAATCAAGGGCATTCTGGTGCCACCCCCGACCAAAACCACCTCATCAATCTGCACAGGACTCAAGCCCGCATCGGATAAAGCCCGTTTCAAAGGACGACGTAAGCGACTGATTAAATCCCCGCAAAGATCTTCAAATTCTGGACGGGTTAGCCGAGTTTCCAGATGCTTTGGCCCTTCTGCTTCGGTAGCGGTGATAAACGGTAAATTAATATCCGTTACGGTTACTCCCGACAACTCGATTTTGGCTTTTTCCGCCGCTTCTGTCAGTCGTTGCAAAGCTTGGCGATCTTCCCTCAAATCAATTTTTTCCTGCTCTAAAAATTTTTCTGCCAACCAATTGACAATGCGTTTGTCAAAATCACCGCCTCCTAATTGGGTATCACCACTGGTCGCCTTTACCTCAAAAACGCCATCTCCCACTTCCAACACCGACACATCAAAGGTTCCTCCCCCCAAATCAAACACCAGAATTTTTTGGCTCCTGCGTTGATCCAATCCGTAGGCCAAAGCCGCCGCCGTTGGTTCATTGATAATTCGTAAAACCTCCAAACCCGCAATTTTGCCCGCATCTCTGGTGGCTTGCCGTTGGGAATCATTAAAATAGGCGGGAACTGTGATCACGGCCCCCGTCACTTTTTCTCCCAAATAACGGCTGGCTTCTTCGGCCAATTTACGCAGGATCATGGCCGAAATTTCTTCAGGCGCAAAATCTTTTTTCAGTCGCGGGCATTTAATCTTGATATTCTCGTTTTCGTCTCGTCGGATGGTATAGGGAACTTTTTTCGATTCCGTCGTTAATTCGCCATACCGCCTTCCCATGAAGCGTTTCACCCCATAAAAGGTATTTTGAGGGTTCAGCACCGATTGTCGCCGTGCCATCTGACCCGCCACAAATTCTCCATCTTTGTTGAATCCCACCACCGATGGCGTTGTCCGCATTCCTTCTGAATTGGCGATCACGATGGGTTTTCTCCCCTCCATTACCGCCACGACAGAGTTGGTTGTTCCGAGGTCAATGCCGACTACTTTTCCCATGTGTGTTTGTTTCTCCAGCTACTCCAGAGGGAGGGGATTAGTCCCCTGTCTGATCATTATAAGGTGTGTCTATTCTATCGAATACTGGCAAAGATGTTTTTTTTCGATGGAATGGGATCAAATCAGGGGTCGGGTTTAATTAAAAAAACTTTAATTTTATTCAAAAAACGGGTTTTAAATTTCCCCATCCCAGATGAGTAGAGAGATACATTTAACACTTGTTAACTCAGTGGCGATCGGCTATACTCCTAATTGTTTTGTCTAATTGCCATGACTGCTGCCCATCGGAAAATCTTTTTGGTTTTGCTACTCTTTCTCGGATTAGGGGGAACCTCCGCGATCGCGGTTTCATCATTTCTGAAATCCTCAGCCTCTGCCGTTTCTAGCGAACCATCCACGAACCAGGGCAAGCCTGATTTTATGACCCAGGCAATTATTGATATCAAAAAAGCTTGTAAAAAACCCCTAACGACCGTCGCTAGTAATACCGCCCCTGAAACAGCCGAAGGGACTGCCACTCTTGCCAGTTCAACCGTACCGCCCCAAACCGTTGAAACTCCGACCCAATCACCCCTAGAAGCCCAAGAAACCAATCCCTGCATCAGTTTATCCGACTCCATCGGGCTGACTCAAGCGGTGACCGAAGAAAAAATCGAGCCGTCTCTTCCCGAAAAATCTTTAGCAACGTTGATGGGATTCATTAAACCGTCCCCTCCACCGCCCCAAGTGGAAGAAGATCCCAAAATAACCCTACCGCCCGCCGCTCCCTTCGGACAAATTCATGAGCAAGCAAAATTAGCGTCTGTTCCCATCCTCATGTACCACGACATTGTGGCGCAAAAAGAGGTGTTTTTTGATGTCACTCCTGAAGAAGTGGAAGCTCATTTTCAGCGCATCAAAGAAGAAGGTATGACTCCCATTAGTCCCGATGCGCTGTTGGCTCATCTGCGGACGGGGGTTCCTCTGCCGAATAAGCCCGTTTTGCTTTCCTTTGATGATGGTTATGGCGGCCATTATCAGTATGTGTATCCTTTATTAAAAAAATACAATTATCCTGCTGTATTTTCGATTTATCTCAAGAAATTGGAGGGAAAAACCAAACGAACCAGTGTGACCTGGGAGCAATTAAAGGAAATGTCCGCCGATCCCCTGGTGACGATCGCCTCCCATACGGTGACTCATCCCAAAGATTTACGATTGCTGACCGATGATGAATTGGGCAAAGAAATTATTGAAACCAAACATATTTTGGAAGAAAAATTAGGCATTCCTATTCGCTATTTCACCTATCCTGAAGGCAAATTTGATGCCAGAGTCAAACAATGGGCGATCGCGGCGGGTTATAAGATGGCATTCTCGATGAACGACCTCAGTGAAGGGTATGCAGGAGAATCTCCCGATCTGTTCTCGATTAAGCGTTTTGGCCAATCCAGTATTGAAAAAGCGATCGCTAAAGCCTGGGGCGGTTATCCTGCACCGTTACCTC
>JBEIFD010000134.1:0-8222 GCA_040382535.1 Merismopediaceae cyanobacterium | reverse complement strand
GTCATGTTTATCGGACAAAAATGGAAAGGTACAGGGTGTTAGTTACACTGGATCGGAAGGCGATCTGTAGAGACAAAAATGGTCTAGGGAATAGGGGCTAAAATTAACCCTAACGATTGGATGGAAGTCGGACGCATTGAAGGTCTTTTCAGTACCCTTTATTTCCGACGATCGCGATCGCTGTAAAAAATAACTCACGTTAAATCTCATACCTAAATAAAGGCGATCTGTGTTCATTTAATGAGCTTTCAATAGATCGCCATAACGGCATTTTATAATTCATCACTATCTTTTTTTCAATTTACAACATCAATATGAATATTATTCAAAAAGCATCCATTTTATTCGCTACCGCTAGTATTATTTTATTAACCACTGGGGGAGTTATTTCAACCGTTAAAGCTGACACTCTCAAAGCATCACCCCTGATTTTGGCACAAACACCGACAACAACCATGACGAAAAAAAGTCGTGATCAAATTGCCGTTACAATCAGGGAGGCTGAGTTCAAATTTAAAGGGACACTAAAAAGAACTTCTGGCAATACATTTATAGGAGAAGATCGACAAGTCAGAGTGATCTATGATAAAAGCACAAGTCATGTAATTGTCATCAACAAAATAACAGGAGATGAGTTTTATAATTATATTTTTTCTATAACTGATGAAGGCAGGCTTTAAGAAATAAAAAGTAAATCGTCTATAATTCCAGCGATCACTGTGTTAAGTAACTTGCTTTAAAACCTAATATCTTACTGCTGGCGATCAGTCTTCATTTAATTAATGAGCTTTATGATGATCGCCTTAACGGAATTTTATACTTTATAAATATCTTTCAATTTACAATTTTAAAGAAGAACAAAAAAGCGCGATCGCATTAAGTCGAGAATTAGGCAACTATTGGGGGAGATTGAGTCGAAAATCATGGCGATTTCATGCTTGTTTTGCAAGAGTTTCGAGCGTTTCATTCTAAATTCACGAATATCGAATATGATTGAAAGTATTGATCTGTTGCCTTAAATTTATGCTTAAACCTCAAGATGTGGTGATTTTGTCTACCTGTAAATAATTCGTTGATAGATTATCCTGGGTCACGGTACGATAGGGCTTTCAAGATCGTGTCAGATGTAATCAACGAAAATTTTACAGCAAGAAAAAAGTGGAGTTATCAAAAACCCCACCCAATCAAGTTTAATCATGACAATGCAATAAAGATACCTCTAGAGACTTCCGAGGGATCACTAAGCTTCATCGGGCTTAACCGTGTTCGGCTCTCCTTCAAAAGGCTGAACCCCAACTTCAGGGTATTCATCGGTAGAAGGGCCAAAGATCCGCGTAAAAGCTTCCGTGAAATACTGCATCATATCTTCTAACATTTTGTTAATATTCATATCCATTTCTCTCCTAGTAATTTTAATTGAATAATCTGTAAGTTTTTGAGGATTATTTACTGTGATTAATTGGGTCGTTAGGTCTTAAATCTGAGAAGCAAAATTTATTCTTACCTCCATATCTTTATTTTATCTGAGTCTAATCTTATTATCCAAAAACTAGCGACACTTTCTTATAACTGCAATATTTATTAAATATTGTTAACAAAAATTGACCTCTCCCCATTTTTAGTAAAGTTTTATCCCATACTATTACGTTTTATCTCAATTCTTGCCCTTCTCGCTCTCGAATATTCTAGAGATCTAGGGACTTTTTATCAAACCGCCTTACAAGACTTCATCATTTCCCGATCAATTATGGTAGTATTTACTATAAACAGCCTCGACTCTCTCTCACTCCTTTTCTCGGAATGCTATGAAAATCGCCCTATTTGGAACGAGTGCCGATCCCCCAACGGCGGCCCATCAGACCATTTTGCAGTGGCTATCCGACCATTACGACCATGTGGCAGTGTGGGCTTCCGATAATCCTTTTAAGGAGAATCAAACCCCTTTGTCCCACCGCATGACGATGCTGGCATTGCTGATTGGAGAAATGAGTCATCCCGCCCAGAATGTTCAAGTTTACGAACAATTAAGCGATCGCCGTAGTTTGAGTAGTCTAGAAAAAGCGAAGGTGATTTGGGGAGAGGATTCGGAATATACTCTGGTCATCGGGTCGGATTTGATAGAACAAATTTGTCATTGGTATCGTGTCCGAGACTTATTTAAAGCAGTTATCTTGGTGATTGTTCCCCGTCCTGGCTATCAGATTAATCCTCAACATTTAAAACAGCTAGAAGAACTCGGTGGAAAATATCAAATTGCCGATATTAATTCTCCAGAAATTTCTTCTACAACCTATCGAGTTAATAAGGATAAAACCGTTATTACTCCGCCCGTTAAAGAGTATATTTATCAACAAAGACTCTATACGTCTTAAATCAGTATGAAGAATTCATCAGAGCCGAAAAAATTAGCGGATTTTAAAGTCGGTGTAGATAATGTGATATTTTCCCTTGATATCCGACAAAATCGACTTTTAGTTTTATTAATTAAACGCACCGAAAAACCCTTTGAAAACTTCTGGAGTTTACCTGGAACCCTAGTTCGTCAGGGTGAATCCCTAGAGGCTTCCGCAGAACGAATTTTAGCTGAAAAAATATTAGTTAATAATCTTTATTTAGAACAGCTTTATACCTTTGGTGGCCCCCATCGAGATCCGAGAGAAGACCCCAGCAGTTACGGCGATCGCTATTTATCCGTGAGTTATTTTGCTTTAGTGCGCTTTGAAGATTCGGGTTTAATTATTCGGGATTTAAACCAGACGGCTTGGCATGATTTACAAACTTTACCAGCTTTGGCTTTTGATCATCAGGAAATTTTAAATTACGGCTATCGGCGTTTACGCAATAAATTAGAATATAGTCCCATCGCCTTTGATGTTTTACCCGAAGTTTTTACCCTAGCCGATTTATTTCAACTTTATACGATTGTTTTCGGAGAAAATTTTTCCGACTATTCTAATTTTCGATCCCGTCTTCTTAAACTCGGTTTTTTAAAAGATACAGGTTTAAAAATTACCAAAGGAGCAGGACGACCCGCCAGTTTATATCAGTTTGATGCAGAGGCCTTTGCCCCTTTTAAAGATAAGCCCCTAATCTTTATATAAAATTTTAATTAGGATAAAATCAATGAAAATCGCGATCGCCCAATTAAACCCGATCATTGGAGATATTCAGGGAAATGCCCAGGCTATTCTTCAATCGGCACAAATTGCTAAGGAAAAAGGAGCAGATTTATTATTAACTCCCGAATTATCCCTCTGTGGCTATCCCCCCAAGGATCTGTTATTAAATCCAAGTTTTATTGAATCATTACTTACAGAATTAACGCAATTGGCGCAAGATTTGCCCCCAGAATTAACTGTCTTAGTGGGAACCGTAGAAAATAATGTTCAGGCGAAAATTACAGGTGGGAAATCCCTATTTAATAGTATTGCCTTATTATCCCAGAGTAAAATTCAAACTATTTTCCATAAAAGATTATTACCTAATTACGATGTATTTGATGAAGACCGTTACTTTGAATCAGGTAAAGAAAGTCATGTTTTTACAATTAATAATACTAAAATTGGCGTAACCATTTGTGAAGACCTCTGGAACGATGAAACATTTTGGAAAATGCGCCGTTATCAAGTGAATCCTGTGGCGGATTTAGTGAATTTAGGGAGTCAATTAATCCTCAATTTATCAGCCTCTCCCTACACTGTAAAAAAGCAACCATTACGGGAATCGATCGCAGACCATACGGCCAAACGTTATCAAGTTCCCCTGATTTATACCAATCAAGTGGGCGGGAATGATGATTTGATTTTTGATGGCAATAGTTTTGCGGTTAATCGAGCAGGAGAAGTTATTGGTCGAGCTAAATCTTTTGTGACGGATTTATTAATATTGGAATTTGATGAAACTCAACAGGATTTATTATTAAGTAAGATTAGCCACTTACCCGAAACAGAAGAAGCTGAAATCTACTCAGCCTTGGTTTTAGGGGTCAAAGATTACGCCCAAAAATGTGGTTTTTCCCAGGTGATTTTAGGTTTAAGTGGGGGAATCGATTCTTCTTTAGTAGCCGCGATCGCGTCAGAAGCATTAGGCGCAAATAACGTATTGGGAGTTTTGATGCCTTCTCCTTATAGTTCCGACCATTCCATTACCGATGCCGAAAAATTGGTGAAAAATTTAGGAATTAACAGTTATCAATTACCCATTGGGGAATTAATGAAAAGCTATGATCAGCTATTAGAACCCATTTTTGCTGATACTCCGTCGGGAGTTGCGGAAGAAAATTTGCAGTCTCGGATTCGCGGTAATTTATTAATGGCGATCGCGAATAAATTTGGGTATTTGCTGTTATCAACGGGCAATAAATCGGAAATGTCGGTGGGTTACTGCACCCTCTACGGCGATATGAATGGGGGACTGGCGGTGATTGCCGATCTGCCGAAAATGCGGGTTTTTTCGCTCTGCCATTGGTTAAACCGCTATGCCGAAATTATCCCTGCCAATGTTTTAACGAAACCGCCTAGCGCGGAACTCAAACCTGACCAAGTGGATCAAGATTCCTTGCCGAGTTACGAAATTCTGGATGATATTTTAGAAAGATTAATTCAGCATCACCAATCCGCCGATCAAATTATTGCCGCAGGGTTTGAGGCAGAAACGGTGAATAAGGTTTGTAAATTGGTCAGTCGTGCGGAATTTAAACGAAAACAAGCGGCTCCTGGGTTAAAAGTGACGGATCGCGCTTTTGGAACGGGTTGGAGAATGCCGATCGCGAGTCGTTGGTAAACGGAAAAATGGGTATGACTAACTGACTACCTTTTTTTGCTCTTTCTTTAAGATTATTCTCTGTCATTTAATGCTGAGAGTTTTTCCGTGATCGCAGTAGAGATAAATTGATCGATAGAAATTTCATAATAGTTTACACGGTCACACAAGCTTTTCTGTAATGAGTCGGGAATTTGAATTTGGACGATGCTAATTCCACTTTTTCTATCAAGTCCCGATAGTCACAATGTCGATAAACTACAGCAGATTTTACTAGAAGTTTAGTGTCGATCAGAATTTTAACGTTCCCATTATGCCACTCGGTTTTGAGTACAGCATTTAAGAAAGTCGCCTGCAAAAATTAGGCAAGAAAAGATTTAATTGTGCTAAATGCTCTTCGTATTCAGCTTTATCAACTGGAGTTACCTCTATGCTTTCATCTCCAGGGTGAGAAATTGTATTACGATTACGTCGATCGAACATTATTATTACAAACACAATTTCAGAATGACTTGCGATACGCTCAAGCCACTCTACTACACGATTGCGATCATAATGATTACGAGATATTGTTGGCTGTTGGTGACAGAAGCACCACTCTTGCAAAGTATTTAACAAGTGATTATAAGCTAAACTATGAACTCCCCGCTTCTCGGCAATAATCATACGACGAACTTGTTGCATAAGACTTCTATTCGCTTGTAAGCAGTCATTCTCTATGTTGATATAACGGTTTCCTAAAGGAGAATGAGGATTTATGAGACGACTAAGCAAATGAATATATGGACTAGATGATACTTGAAGAAGATGGATAACTTCATTGTTGAATTCTCCTCTGTATTCATCAATTAGCATTAAATGCTCTGCCAGATGAAGAGTAGTGAGAGATGGAAATGGAATTTCTAAAGCTTCACGAACATAGGTAAGCAGTGTATTCAAAACAGTTGGCGCACGAGATATTAAAAATACTAAAACTTTCATGCTTTTTGGCATCAATGCGGGATACCAATCCTGAAAAACATTTTCGAGTTGCTGTTGAGCTTGTTGACTACGGGTATAATGAACAACAGCGTTTTGAAAACACTGTTTCAGAGCTAAATCATCATTTGTTGCAATTCTATCTACATATCCTCTATCTCTGAATTGCTCCCTCAATTTGCTTAAAACTAAGATTGCTCGGTTCAAAGTTTCTTGCGGCGTTTCTCCTCCCTCTTCAGGCAAAGGAGTGTAGAAACTGACTAGGCGGCTACGCTCGATCAAGTCATCAACTTCATCTTCCGAAGCAAGAATATCTAGTCTGGTTTTAAGTGGGTTTAGGCTAAGACCAAGGTTACTGGATAAATGCTCACCGATGCGAGTTGAAATATCAAGCATTGTCGTTCCAATGTTCTCATTAGCTTGCTCACTAGGAAACTGCACCGTGAGAAACATATCATCAACATAACGATGAAAAGTCAGGGAAGGAGCAATGTCCATCTGAATCTCTCGTACACAGCAATCAAGCGGATATAGAAAAAGATGGCTTAATAAATTAGAGACTATATTCTGTTGAGATATAGGTAAACCTTCTGGACGCTGGATAATTAAGAACAGTATTTCTCGAATTGTTAACCGTGTATGCTCATCATAACGAAGACGTAAACGTGATGCGGGCAAAGCTTGATCGGCTAAAACCTGCATAAGACGGGCATGATCAATTGAACGGAAAAAATCTTGTATGTCTAGATGCAAAACAGCAACTTTATGGTTCTGTATGTGACGGCGAACTGTTCGGCGTATATTCCTTGTAAATTCTTGATAATCCTGCTGATAGTAAATTTGGCTTCTCTGCGGATTTTCTAAACGAATATTAGCTCCATAATAAGTCTGGATTGAAGCCCGTGTCTGAATTGAATTCAAGTCAGTTCTCATTGCTTGTGTTAAATCAAGAAAGTAGAATCCTACAGCGTAATAAAGTATCCAAAGAGGAGTTTCGAGAAAGTGAAATTGACGTACTCCACCATCACCTTTGGGAACAGAGTAGGGAATGGAACGAAACAAATTTGGATAATTGAAACAAAGATCGTTTCGGATGTAATCAGTGTAAAACTGATCTAAAACAATTGTATTAAGAGCATTTTCTCGCCGAATAATTTCTAAATCTAAGCTACGATGAGTGCGTGAGCTAGATTGAACTTGACACGACAAAAGCTCTATAGCACCTCTAACGTGATCTTCTGTTAGAAACCGACCAATTGGAACGCTAATAGCTCTTTCTCCTACTCTTAAGCATGATTTTCTTCTCAAAAGTTTAACCAACTTAACTATTCGTTGTTTTTACTAAATGCTGATGGATTTTTAAGGAGAGTAAAGCACATAATCTTGGGTGACCCTACAATAAACTTAACAAATTGTCTCATCGGCAAACCTGCGCTGACCTAGATTTTGCATCTGAGAGATGCGCTTTCGCTTACTGCCCTCACGAGGATTTGTGGCTTAATTATCTATTATACGGAAAATTTCTGTATATTACTCCCGTAGAGTGTGATCGCAAGAAAATTTTCGCATATCACTCCAAATTAGAGCGATCGCCAGACTAATCTATTCAAAGAAAAGCCTGACTCCTGAAAATCATATCACCAAATATCTGACATTAAGGTACAAGCATATACAATTCTTTATAAAACCCTCAAATCGTAGGCGATCGCCAGAAATTAATAGGGCTTTAGTCGCGACTATTTTAAAAAGCTTCAGCCCATTGCAAATAAGTTTCCAAAACTCCCAGTTCCCTTGCAACAGCTTTGAGAGATAACCGCCTTAAAATATCTATTGTGATTGGTCTTTTTTCATCCCAAAAAATCATAGAATCAAGAAATTCCAACGAAGGATTAGAGGTAACTAATCCAAAAATGAATTGAGCTTCTTCCTCTGTTTCAAAAGATAAAAAATTTACAGTATCGTCAAATATTACTGATTTCCCATCCAAAGGTTTAACAAGACAAAAATTTAGTCTCTTATAAAGCCCAAAAATCGCAATTTTCTAATCTTTAAAAGAATATGAATCAACACAAAAAATAGAATATAGTGGCTTGTTTTTATAGATAGAACTCTTTCTATTTTTTAAATATTTTTCATGCTCAAGTAGATATTGCCATGTTTTAGGGGCTTTCTCTTGAATAATACTGGTATCGTCACCAATCGACTTTTGGGTAATCAATACAAGCTTTCGACTATAAAGAGTTCTACTATTGCCAATATCTGAACTCTTTAAAAGAGGGTATAAATAATTTTCCTCTAGAGTATATTTCATTCCAAATCCATTTTTAAATAAAGTATCTTGGATTCGCTCTAGCTCCATAACTTTAGAACAATCATGCTTAATTCCAGAACGCCATACATATCTTAAATCTTGGCCCACAAGACATTTCCATTTCTCGTATTTTAAGGTATCTCGAAGAATCCATCCATTTTTTGCTCCAATT
>JBEIFD010000133.1:0-8242 GCA_040382535.1 Merismopediaceae cyanobacterium | reverse complement strand
GTTTACCTTTAATTTAAACGGCTAAAAGACAAAAGAAATGAATATTTTCTTCAACGATTTCACTTCTGATGGTAAAGCTTCTTTTTTTCAACCAAGAAATTATCTTTGGTCTATTTTCAATTTGTTCTAATGTTAATTCTCCGTAGAATTTAGTCCAGTTATTTTCTTTAGCAAGATCCTTTGCTGCATTCCAAAGAAATTCATTTGCTTCATTCTCAACATCTGTACTATCCAGATCGATATAATTTAGCCAAACTTCATGCTTTGGAGTATCATTTTCTTTAACAATATCAAGACTACCAACATTAGTCATGTTATTGAATTTACCAAGTTTTTGAAGTGTAATGCGCCATAGATTAGCTCTTTTTTGCTGAATATTCAATATATATCGATTGAATGAACTGTCTTGTAATTCTTTTATCATTAAAAACACTCTCCTTATTTTTAAAAGGATTATAAAATACCCTGAGAAAAAAGCCAACGTGATTTATCTATGAAGTCGAAGTTACAGGAAAAACCCCTGGCCACCGTTTATATTTAAGATAAAATCCTCCCAAACAGAGGGCAATAATGGCGAGGGTTCCTAATGCTAAATAACTCGGTACAAAAAATACGGCTTCTAGGGTATTAATTTGACCAGGTTTTAGTTTCCAAATTAACTGCGATCGCCCTGGTCCCGACTCAGGTAATAAAACTCCATCGGTGGTAATACTCTGAGTTAGAAACGGCGTATTAAGCGCAAATTCTAAATCGATCAAAGAACCAGGACTGACAATAATATTTCCCTGATCAGAAAGCACTCCTAATGCCCGTAAATCTACCGTTAAATTAAGATGATTTCGATCTAAAAAGAGCCAGTTACTCTGGTCGATCGCCATTTCTGCTTTTAGTTGTAATAAATCTAATTGATCGGGCTTGGGTTTAACCGTATTTTTAGGGGGATTCGGATTAAAAAATAGGTTGAATTTTTCTGCTAATTCTTTTCCATTAGCAAAAGGAATTTTAACAACCATTTCTTGCTCAGAAAGACGTTGAGTTTTTCCCTGTAAAGCTTTTGCACGACTTTCAATACTCGCCAGCCACTTATCGGTTTCCGTTTGGCTCAGGGTTGTTAACTGTTGCCCTAGTTGAATATGTTGAACAATTTCTCCGTGATGTTGTTCAGTAAAATTAATGCCAACATCGTAGCGGACACAGCCACCCAAACAAGTTATCAGTAATAATGCTAGGGGCAATAGGAAAGAAAAGAATCGATTTTTAGATTTCATAGTAAAGTTCAAAAATTCAACAAAAATTAAGTTTTCATCAACGAGATACTGCAAATTGGGTTGTGATCATCGGAATATTTTTGTAGGGACACAATACCATTATGTCCTTACCTGATAAGGAATTTAAGCACAAAATGCGGTACTTTTATTCCTCATCCCAATCAGTATTCTGAGAAGCAACGCCACTACTAACGGTGATAAGATCAATTTGTTGGCGGTAGTAATCCACACTTTTAATTTGAACATCGACCTCATTTCCTAATCGGTAAGCTGTGCGATTTTTGCGTCCGACCAAGCAACTATGGCGAGCGCGATATTCATACCAATCATCTTTTAGGGAACTAACATGAACTAATCCTTCTACTAATAAATCCTCAATTTCTACAAAGAAACCATAGGATTGAACTCCTGTAATTAAACCCCGAAAGATTTGCCCCGTGCGCTCTTTCATTTTTTCGGATTTTTTGAGACCTGCCAAGTCTTTTTCGGCATCTTCGGCTAGTTTTGAGCGGTCGTTGAGGGGAGACATCAATAGATGAAAATCTTCAATTAAGGCTTCATGAATGGCAGGCGGTAAGACATTCCAATTGATTTGACCGTGACAATCCAAATTATTGAGATTGACTCCTATTTTATTTTGTTTGGTTCGGCGATCGCGTCCTTCAGAGAGGACTAATTTCAAGACCCGTTGAATGAGTAAATCGGCGTAACGCTGACCTGGAGAAATGAAATGGGCGTAACCGTTACTATAGGCAAGACCAAAATGGGGAGCGGGATGGGTACTGTATTTTTCGCCCTTTAAGGTGCCTTCGAGCAGGTGGTTGAGAATGTGGGAAGAGTCGGATTTGACAAAGGCCTGGGTCAGATTGGCATAATCCTGGGGTTTGAGATCCGCTTCCGTATCCACAGTGACTTCTAACTTGAGATTAGCCGCGAGTTTTAAAAGATCCGTTAGGTCTTCCCCATCAGGGGCGGACTGAGTGCAAAAAATACTGGGGACTTGCAACGCAACTAGATGATCCGCGATCGCCTTACCCATCAAGACAATTAATTCCGTCAACAAAGCCCGAATCGGCAGAGCTTCGGAAACCAAGACCACTCCCGAACGCCCTTCATCCAGAAACGGTAACTGGGTATCGGATTGAATATTAAAACTACCCCGTTGTAAGCGTTGACTCTTGACCAGGGGGCTGAAGGTAAAAAAGAGTTGATTCAATTTTTCAACTAAATCTTCTAGCTCATTCGGCACATTTTCGGGTTCCGATAAAAGCGTTTGTACTTGGGTGAAATTTAACTGATGGTCAACTTTGATCAAACTGGGGTGGTATTCAAAGCCGACAATTTTAGCATTGACATCCAAAGAAACAAAGAAAGAAAGAGCCAGACGGTCTTCTCCTGGAGTAAGGGAACAACGCTGAGTGATAGCTTCAGGAAATAAAGGAGACACTTTTTCCCCTAAATAAACCGAGGTTCCTCGTTTTTTTGCGGCTTTTTCTAAAGGGCTATTCGGTAAAACATAATGGGCGACATCGGTGACATGGATGCCGAATTGCCATCTTTTTTCGATTTTTTCAAGGGTAAAAGCCGTTTCAATAAAGGGTAAATTTTCCCTCGGTATATCATCAGTAAAAGTAAAAGTCAGGAGTCCGCGCAGGTCTTGACGATTTTTCAGTTCGGATTCATCGAAGGTCGGGGGTAAATTTTCGGCGGCTTGCAGGACTTCGGGTTTCCAGCTTTGGGGCAGGTCATGTTTACAACAGACAATATCCGTATCGGCGGCGGCTTCTGCATCACTGCCGAGGATTTTGGTCACTTCACCGACGGGGGGATTGGTTCCGATGGGATAGCGGAGGACGGAAACATGAACGAGATGGTCGATCGCATTGGCTAAATCCTGATCATTTTCCAGCAGATTTAATTCAAATAAAAGTCGATCATCCAACGGCACAGCCCGAAATTTGTCATCTTCTAATTTAACTTGCGCCAGTAGCGAGGGATTGGCCCGTTCTAGGATCAACCGTACTGCTCCTTCAGGAGAACGTCGTCGGGTTCCTTCTTTGATCACTTTTACTAAAACGCGATCGCCATTCCAGGCATTGCCTAGCTGGTTTTCTCGGACATAAATATCATCGGCATCTTCCACATCCTGAATCGCAAAACAGAAGCCCTTACTCGAACAACGGAGTTTGGCTTCGACAACGTTTTCTTCTACGACGCGGCGATATTTCCCCCGTTCTTTTTCTAAAATACCGACTCGTTCTAGGGCATCTAAGACAATTTGCAGTTTTTCAAGGGATTCTTCATCCTCCTCACAGCCAAGTTTCTTTTCCAAAACTTTTCCTGCAATTAATTTATCATCGGAAAAATGGGACAGCAGTGTAGCGATTGAAAATTCCATGAATAGTGATCCTTGATAATGTGTAGCAATTTAAAAAAAGAGAGGACTGATGAGGGTTTCTACAGAAGAGTTCTTTTCCGCTATCTAGCTTTTCAGACATAAAAATTTAAAGAATTGTCTGATGCAGAAGAAGAAACAACACTAATCTGATAAAGCGGTTATGACCAATAAATTAAACCCGCGAGAAGTTCTAGGTTGACGATGAGGGTGTCCCTAGAAAACTAGGCATAAGCATGAACGAAGGGTTGCAATTAACAAGGTTGGGGAGAAAAAACTCTCTTCATCTCTTCGGACTTCAAGAAAGATTGCAGCTTTCGGTAGCAAGCGACTCTCGGTGAGGTTGACGATTGTTTCCGTAGGTAATAAAACCTAAGATGGACAGTCGATTCTAAAGACATTCTTAGGATATTCTTTAGATTTAAGTTTATATTGTACCAATCTAACGGCCTTTATCGTGAATGTCGAAGGGACTATTTTTAAGATGGGAGGGATTGAGACAAGATAAAAGCGATCGCCAAAATTGGAGTAACTCTCCAAAAATTTGCCAAAACAGTACCCAAAAAACTAAACTAAGTGTCGAAAGCAAAGTTTTCTCTGCTAGGATCGAATCACGACTCAATAATAGAAAAAACTCGGTCAAGTCTCTATTCACCGCTATTTATTCCGATTAAATTCAAAATTTTGTTATGTTGAATCAATTTCGTCTCCAGTATCCCCAGGGCAGTCTCACCAGTGAATTAGTAATGATTGATCACGGTCTTTATATTGTGCGATCGCGGGTAGAGGTGGGAGAGGTGACCCTGGCAACGGGACTAGCAGGAGCGACAACGGTTGAGAGCGCGGAAGATCAAGCCCGACTCCGAGCCTTAGCCCTGTTGAATTTTGATAACAAGCCCTCAGCAGAAATCCAGTCCGCCCCCGTTGCGCCTGCGAAGGATCATAAAACCGCGATCGCGAGTCAACCGATAACCCCCAAAGAAAAATTAGTCGAAGAACCTCAACCTTCCCCCATTCCCAAATCGGTCAAAACCAAAAAAGCCCCTACGCCACCCGTAGAAGTTGAAACTGTTGTAATAAAAACTGAACAATCTCCCCCTATCTCCTCACCCGAAGTTCTCGTTATTCCCGAACCTTCCCCCGTTCCCCAAATTCCTATTCTCGAAAAAGCTCCTGAATTAATCCTCTCAGAACCCGTTGAACCAACAATTGAACATCCTGCTGAAGAGTTTGTTGAAATTTCCCCGATTCCAACCGAATTAACCGAGCAGAATGGGAAATCGCCCCTCATGGAAGGGGTCGAAACCAATGGAGAAATGGAATCCGCCTTGCCTTTGGAGACTCTACCGCTTCTGGACAATGTTATTCCGCTTCAATCTCCCGCAGTAGAAATTGCTCCCCCCCCTCTATCTCTAACTTCTCCTCCATTGGACACCAGTGAACCCATCGATTTTTCCGAAGTGATTGCTCGCAGTAATGTGGAACTCAAGCGACTCAACTGGACGCAGGAACATGGCAAAAATTATCTTCTCCAAACCTACGGTAAGCGATCGCGTCAACTGCTTTCGGATGAAGAATTAATCGAATTTCTCCAATATCTAGAAAGTCAACCCACGCCGCCTTCTACTTGATCATTATAAATAGGAATTTCAGCCAAAAATAAGTAAATAATGGCAATCAATTATGACAACACTTCTTACCATTGACGCTAAAAAAAATGCTGATTCTTCCTTGGTTTTTTCTAATATTAGCTGGCCCCAATTTGAGGCGATCGCAACGGCTTTTAATGAAATTGCAGGAGTCAGGTTAATTTATTTAGATAATGTTTTAGAAATTATGACCCTGAGTCCAGAACATGAAGAAACAAAAAGCACAATTTCCGTTTTGATAGAAGCCTATTTGAGAGAAATTGGTATTCGTTTCTATGTTCGAGGAAGTGCGACGCTAGGCAGTCGAGAAATTGGCGGACAAAAGGAACCCGATGAATCCTATAACTTAGAAACGAAAAAAGCAATTCCTGATTTGGTGAGTGAAGTTATTTTTACCAGTGGAGCAATTAATAAATTAGAGTTATATCGAAGGATTGGTATTCCTGAACTTTGGTTTTGGGAAGATGGTGTTTTACAAATTTATCACTTAGAAAATGACTACCAAAAAGTCGAATCTAGCCGACTACTGCCCCATTTAGACCTAGCACTTTTTAAAAAATACATTACCTATTTTGACCAATATGATGCCGTAACCGAGTTTTTACAAGAGTTAAGAAAACGATAAATTGCTTACCCTATCGGTCATAAACCTTCTACAATAGGGAAAGTTTAAGAAAAAAACTTAACCAATAAATCACAAAAACCCTATGGATACCAAAGCCTTTAAGCGATCGCTACAACAGTCGGAAAACTATCATCGCAGAAGTTTTGGCCACGCGGCGGAAGTCATGGAAGTGATGGACTCCGAGTATCAAAGCCAACTCATTCAAGAAATTCGCCAAAATAATTACCGACTGCAACGGGGCAATGTGACCATCCGACTCGCTGAAGCCTTTGGTTTTTGTTGGGGCGTAGAACGGGCGGTGGCCATGGCCTATGAAACTCGACAGCATTTTCCCCAAGAACGGATTTGGATTACCAACGAAATTATCCATAATCCTTCCGTTAATCAAAGACTCCGAGAAATGGACGTGAACTTTATTCCAGCGATCGCAGGGGAAAAAGATTTTAGTCCGATTGACACAGGGGATGTAGTTATTCTGCCCGCCTTTGGAGCAAGTGTTTTAGAAATGCAAATACTCGATGAAAAAGGTTGCAAGATTGTTGATACCACCTGTCCCTGGGTTTCTAAGGTTTGGAACTCCGTTGAAAAACATAAAAAACGTCAATATACTTCCATTATTCACGGTAAATATGCCCACGAAGAAACGATCGCCACGAGTTCATTTGCGGGCATTTATTTAGTTGTCTTAAATTTAGAACAGGCTAATTATGTGAGTCGTTACATTCTGGAGGGGGGCGACAGAACAGAGTTTTTAGAAAAATTCAAAAATGCCCATTCGGTCGGATTTGATCCCGACAAAGATTTAGTTTGTATTGGGATTGCTAATCAAACCACCATGTTAAAAAGTGAAACCGAACAAATTGGTAAACTTTTTGAAAAAACCATGTTACAAAAATATGGCCCGACGGTGTTGAATGATCATTTCATGAGCTTTAATACCATCTGTGATGCCACCCAGGAACGTCAAGATGCCATGTTTGATTTAGTCAAAGAAAATCTTTCTTTAATGGTGGTAATTGGTGGTTATAATTCTTCCAATACTACTCATTTACAGGAAATTTCAGTCGAACACAACATTCCTTCCTATCATATTGATAGTGCCAGTCGCATTGGGCCAGGCAATCGGGTTGAACACAAACCCCTAGATAAAGAATTAGAAGTCATTGAAAACTGGTTACCAGCAGGAGAAATCTGTGTAGGAGTGACTTCTGGAGCTTCAACTCCCGATAAAGTGGTAGAAGAAGTGATGGAAAAGATTTTTGCGATTAAAGGGGTTAGTTCCCTCGTTAATTGTAGTTAGTATGCACAACTTTAAAAGACAATTTTTTCGATGAAAAATTCCCTCGGCTTAATCCTGAAAGTCTTGGGGATTTCCCTAATTCTTTCCTGTATTCTGAAGTATATTGGCCCTTATTTAGCCTTAGAGGCGACAACATTAAACGGATTAATCGGCATTAGTTTAACGCCTATGGCGATCGCCATTTTTCTCTGGCAAAAATCCCAAGTAGATTAACAGATGTCCCTAGATTAAGGGAAAATAGATTAATGATGAATCTAGAATGATTGGGGGGTAAGAGTTTGAAGTTTTCCCAATGGCTCGGCTTTATTGCTTTTATTTTATGTTTGTTAGTGCTATGGCAAATTCGGCAATTATTATTATTATTATTTGCCGCCATTGTTGTTGCCAATGCTCTCAATCATCTGGCTAATTGGTTCCAATCAAAACGAATTAAACGGGGCTATGCGATCGCGCTTTCGGTGAGTTTATTGATTGGCTCACTGGCAATTTTTTGTTGGTTGATTATTCCCCCTTTTATTCCCCAATTTCAGGAATTATTAACCCTCGTGCCACGAGGAATTGAGCGTTTGATTAGTTGGTTGAGAAACAATGCTTCGACTATTGACCCCCAACTCCTCCATGCCCTGCCCACTCTTCAGCAACTCACTCAACAATTACAACCCGTTATCAATCAAATTGCGGGTCAAGGTCTTAATATTTTTTATAGCACACTAGGACTCCCTTTAACCTTATTACTACTGTTTGTTTTAAGTTTGATGTTATTGGTTGATCCTTCTCCCTATCGTCAGGGTTTTATTCGTCTTTTTCCGTCTTTCTATCGATCGCGAATAGATTATATTCTCTTGCTGTGTGAAGAGTCCTTAGAAAATTGGTTAATTGCTATTTTATTTAGTATGGGGGCGATCGCGCTTTGTAGTTTTATTGGACTACTCATTCTAGGAATTCCGACCCCTCTTGCCTTAGCATTGCTGGCAGGATTACTAGCCTTTATTCCCAATATTGGCC
>JBEIFD010000132.1:0-8249 GCA_040382535.1 Merismopediaceae cyanobacterium | reverse complement strand
TTAGAACGGGCGAAAAACCAATTACAAGCGAGTTTATTGCGTGTTTTAGACTCTAATATGGGAATGGCTCGTTTATTAACGGAATATCAGGTTAAAACAGGGGATTGGCGCAATTTATTAAATCAACTAGAGGCGATCGCGGCGGTGACTCCTGCGGATATTCAACGGGTAGCCCAGGAAACCTTTACGCCAGAAAATCGCACTATTGGTCGTATTTTGTCCGACGGTTCCCAAAAATAACGTGAAAAGAAAGCTGTTTAGTTCCCTAAATCCCCCAAGTTTGGGAACTTACAGGCATTTTCAATATTGTTAATAAAGGTATTATTGATTCCAAAATTTTTGAGTCAGCAATAACTGAGTTTGTTCAGGAAAAATGGATTTGTCGGGAAAGACAACATCATATTCAATTCGCACATTTTCTAAGGCTTCTTGATAACAAAGAGGTATTATTTCTATTAAATAAGAACGTAAACTAGGAGAATCATCAAGAATATCTTGGAGTTTTGATTGAGTTCGTTTTAGGGTCAATTCCCAACCGCGATAACAATCCTCTAGCGGTACATAGCGACGTTTAAGGGCGTGTTCAAAAAGGGTAATTAGACGATGTTTGATTTCACGGTGATCGCTGCGAGTCAAGCCTTCTATCTCCTCAATTAGGTTTTCCCAATCTAAATTTTCAATGTTTTTGGCTTTAAGTTGTTGAACCGTATCCCTTACCCAAAGCGAAAAATCTCGTTCATAAAGAGTCTGAGTGATAGTTTTACTCATAAAATTTATTCTGGAATGTAAAGAATATGAAAGAATTTTATTATAGCTTTTGGAATAATTAAGAATTAATCCCCCAAATTTTAATAGTTTTATCCTGACTGCCACTCACTAAGTTTTTACCGTCACGGGTTAAGGCGATCGCCCAAATTCTGCCTGAATGACCTCCAAGAATTTTAAAACATTCCCCTGTTGCCAAGTCCCAAAAGCGGATCGTTTCATCCCAACTCGCTGTGATTAGGGTTTTTCCATCAGGACTAATCAAAATACCGACAATTTCTTTGGAATGACCTCGAACAATTTTTAAACGTTTGCCTGTCGCTAAATCCCAAAAGGTGAGAGCCTTATCCTTACTAGATGCGACGAGGGTTTGTCCATCGGGCGCGACCGCTAAACAATCAAATTGATGGGAGCGACTTTTGAGAATTTGCAAACATTCACCCGTTGTCAGATCCCAACGCCGAATGGTTGCATCCCAACTGCCACTAAAAATCTGTTGACCATGGGGACTTAAAATTACCGAGTTCACATCCCCAATGTGTCCTTCCAGTTGTCTCAGACATTCTCCTGTTTCTAAATCCCAAATTTTAAGGGTTTTATCCCAACTACTACTAATAATTTGCTTTCCGTCTCGCGTGATCACAATAGAACTGGCAAAAGCGTCTTCTCCCGTCCAGGTGGCTAAACGTTGCAAGCAATTTACCGTTGACAAATCCCACAGCGTTAAAGTCTCATCCCAACTGGCACTGATTAAGGTTTTTCCATCGGGTGTAATAGTTAGAGAATTAACACTCGAAAATCCCGCTTGCGTCCTCAAACAGTCTCCTGTAGCTAAATTCCAGATTTTTAAGGTTTTATCTAAACTCCAACTCACAATGCTCTGGTTATCGGGGGTTAAGGTCACCGCATAGACCGATCCCGAATGTCCCCCCAGGGTTTGCAAACAATCAAAATCCTGATAGGCGATCGCTTTTTTCTCAGGAATTGCCTTAGCTATTGGGATTGGCATTTCGTTGGGGAGCATGAAATAACACCGTTAGGGATTGATTTGCATTAATTCCATTTTCGCAGTCTATGATGATCCCCAGGATTTACTTGATATATCTTTAAACTTTTATTGACTTTCGATTTGCAATAAACAATGTCAAACTTTCAATGAGTAAATATTTGGTGAATTTAGCTTCGGCAATGATTGTCTGGCGATCGAGATAAGGCATTGAGGAACAAGATCAGTTAGGAAGTTATCGCTATTCACCACAATCGTAACGAGATTGACCTAATTTAACCACTGATTTCGACGTTTTCGGGAAAACTAGATATAAATTAAAGATGATTAAGGTGAGTTTTTGTTCGGCAATTTGATATCAACTTTCTTATCAAAACATGATATGCTCATTGTCTATATTTAATTAGATTTGATTCTGTATAATACTCTTGTTCCTCCTTTTTTTGTAATCTCATAGTCAAAATCGAATAGTTCAATACTCATCATCCAATTTTTAAGAGTTTTTTGTTTATATTGCTTTTTTAGCAAATCAATTTCTTCTGGAACTTCTTCCCTAAGTATTTTTTCTGCATGACTTAATAAAGTCCATCCGTCAGATCTAGATTTTTTTAGCACAATATCATGAAGTAAATTAACCAGCTTCTTTTCAATTTTTATTAAATCTAAAAATTGTTTAAGGATATCTGGAATTTTTTTCCTTTCTTCTTCGACTATAATGACTAAATTTTTTAAGTATTGAAACTCATCTTCTATTTTTTCATATTGTTTGTCAAGATACTGTTCAGCCGAGATCCATCCATCCACCAAAGTTAGATCCCACTTTAAAAGAAAATGGTGAACTAGCTCATTACGTTCAGCAACAACCAATACCAAGGAATTTTTTGCTTCCTCATAGACAGCCAAATCATTGAAAAATTTACAATCAAAATTAATCCAAACTCCCTTTAGTAAATCGGGTTCGTCATCAATTTTTGTTGAACCAAAACTCATATTTTCAACAAATTGGTTGGCTAACTGTCCTAATGTTTGTTTTTCAAAAATTTTATTTTGTCGTTCTTGAATTATTTTTAATTCGTCAACGTAGCCTGATATGTTACTATTAGCCAATAAAAATTTTAACGAAAGTTCAATTTTTTGAAAGAGTATAATATTTCTTCCAAGTTTTCGATGCACTTCATTTTTTAAACTTTCTAATTCTGTATCCATCTGATGTAAGGTTAAAACCTATGCCAGAAAATTTTTCTAACTATTTTAACTCTGGACTAGTCTTTTTGCAGTATCAAGAAGGTTAAAAATTAAAGGATTGCAGTAAAGTCTGCTATTTTCTTGGTTTTGTAGTGTACCATATTAGACAACGTTGACATCTTTTTTCCTAATCTCCCTAAAAAAGGGTATTTATCGATAAAATGCGAGCATTACTTATTTATCCCGTTTTTCCCCCCACTTTTTGGTCTTACGAAAAGATCCTCCAACTCGTAAACCGCAAAGTTTTGTTGCCGCCCTTGGGATTGATTACTGTTGCTGCGATTTTGCCCCAGGAGTGGGAATTTAAGCTAGTTGACCGAAATATTAGAGCCGTCACCGAAGAAGAATGGGAATGGTCGGAAATTGTGATTTTATCGGGCATGATTGTCCAAAAAGAAGATTTATTAGATCAAATCAGAGAAGCCAAACGACGTAATAAATTAGTCGCTGTCGGCGGCCCCTATCCCACCTCTGTTCCCCACGAAGTACAGGGTGCAGGAGTAGATTTCATGGTTCTGGATGAAGGGGAAATTACCATCCCCATGTTTATCGAAGCGATCGCCAAGGGTGAGACATCTGGCGTATTTCGTACCGCAGAAAAACCCGATGTCACGATTACCCCTGTTCCTCGCTATGACCTACTGGAATTGGATCAATACGATTCCATGTCGGTACAATTTTCGAGAGGTTGCCCCTTTCAATGCGAATTTTGCGACATCATTGTTCTCTACGGACGCAAACCCCGTACCAAAGCCCCCGAACAACTTCTTAAGGAATTAGATTATCTCTACGAACTCGGCTGGCGACGAGGTGTATTCATGGTGGATGATAATTTTATCGGAAACAAACGCAACGTTAAATTACTGTTAAAAGAACTCAAAATTTGGCAAAAAGAACATCAGTATCCCTTCCGCTTTAATACCGAAGCTTCTATTGATTTAGCGGATGATCAAGAATTGATGGAATTGATGGTGGATTGTTTTTTTGATGCGGTCTTTTTAGGAATCGAGACTCCCGATGAAGAAAGTTTACAATTAACCAAAAAATTCCAAAATACTCGCAATTCTCTGGTGGATTCCATTGATAAACTGCTTAAAATTGGTTTACGTCCTATCGCTGGTTTTATTATCGGTTTTGATGGGGAGAAAAAAGGCGCGGGCGATCGCATTATTCAATTTGCTGAACTGACGGCCATTCCGACCACTACCTTTGCCATGCTCCAGGCTTTACCCAATACCGCCTTGTGGCATCGTCTAGATCGAGAAAATCGACTGAGAGCAGAAAAAGACGGCAACATTAACCAAACAACGTTGATGAACTTTATCCCTACTCGCCCCCTAGAAGATATTGCAAACGAATACGTCCATGCTTTCTGGCAACTCTACGATCCCCATTTATATCTAGACCGCATCTATCGTTGTTTCCTCAAACTAGGCGCGCCCCGATGTCATCCCCCAGCCAAGTTACCCAGCTTGATTGATATCAAAGCGTTGGCGATCGTCATTTGGCGACAAGGTGTTAAACGGGATACCCGTTGGCGTTTTTGGCATCACCTGTTTGGCATTATTCGTCACAATCCCGCCGTTTTTGAGCATTACCTAACCCTCTGCGCCCACAATGAGCATTTTATGGAATATCGTCAGATTGTCCGCGACG
Source organism: Merismopediaceae cyanobacterium (assembly GCA_040382535.1). Classification (GTDB taxonomy): domain Bacteria; phylum Cyanobacteriota; class Cyanobacteriia; order Cyanobacteriales; family Microcystaceae; genus Snowella. Next base: position 3,577 of record JBEIFD010000132.1, on the reverse strand, counting down.
AAATTGAAGCTCAGTTAGCAGAATATTTATCTCAAGATTATCAACGTCAAACTTTGCCAGCAAAACAAGAAGCTTTAGTGAGCTAACGGTTTTTATTGCTTAATTAATTAAGTTAAGTGGGCTTAATTAATTGTTAGATCGTAGAACAGGCTTCTAGCCTGTGGACAGGCAGGATGCCCATCCCACATTTTAATTTAATTGCAACCAGCTACTTAAATTATCGGGAGTTCTGTCGTCTTGTTTAACGCGGACGACAAACAAACCAGACCTGACTGCTAAAAAAACCGCCTAAAAACCCAACGGGCGAAAAGTATGTTTCATCGATTAAAAAATATTCTTTAAGGCGTTCTCTCATTGCCCGCCAATTAAATCCGTAATGGGTATCATAGCGGGGGGAATCTGGTAATCCATTAATAGGCCGTTCGATCGCCGTCTGGCTATTTGCAAAGAGCATTTTGAGTCCATTACCGAGGGAATAGGGTTCATAATCGCGATAATCTGACAGATCACGCATTCCTGCAAAACGACGAATACCTAATTTCAATAAAAAGGTAGGGCCAATTTCGATGGGAACACTGATAATGGCTTTGCCTTCGGCAGAGACTAGGTGGGCGATATTTTGGAGTACCTGTTCAGCGACGGGCTCGATACAATGCTCAATGGTTTCCATGCAGGTGACGACATCATAGGTACCCCAGTTAGCTTCGTAGTCAAAATCACCCACCACTGAAAAATCAAGATTGGGAACGGTTTCAAAGTGGGTCTGGCAACTCTTAATCATGTAATCAGAAACATCAACTCCCTCACCCTGTTGGAGGCGATCGCTCGCCATTGCGAGGAATGTTCCGTCTCCACAACCATAGTCCAGTAGTCTTTTCGGAGAATCTCCAATCAGCTTAAGGACGACTTCAAATCGAGAACGGTGGCTCCAGGCAATAACGCCACAGCTACAATCGAATTGTTTTTGATAATAATAACCTTCTTTAATAGCACTCATAGTAAATCTCCTCGTTTTTTTGTTTATTTTATACACGAACGGTACACAAAGTATCGCTCAACTAATTTTGTTCATTTAACCATTGCATATCGTCGGGAAATTGGGGGATGGAATTGATTAGCTTTTGGGTATAGGCACTCTGGGGTTGGGTAATAATCGCTTGGGCAGAATTAATTTCTTCAGCGAGTTTGCCCTTGTTCATCACCATGATGCGATCGCTCATAAAACGAACCACACTCAGATCATGGGAAATAAAAATATAGGTTAACTGAAATTCCTGTTGAAGATCTTTAAATAAATTTAAAACCTGGGCTTGGACAGAAACATCTAAAGCAGACACCGATTCATCACAAATAATAAATTGGGGATTGAGGGCCAAGGCTCTAGCAATACAAACCCGTTGCCTCTGACCGCCCGATAATTCGTGGGGATAGCGATTAAACCAATTGGGATCAAGCCCCACTCTTTCTAGTAAAGAAGAAACTCTTTCCTTCCGTTTGCGATCGCTCTTCTCGATTTCATGAATGACCATTGGTTCCATAATCGCCTTACCAATACTGATGCGAGGGTTTAAAGAGTTATAAGGATTTTGGAAAACAATTTGCATTTCTCGCCGTAGATTTCGCAATTTTTTGCTTCTCGCATCTAACTTGGAAATACTTTCTCCCCCAAAAATAATTTCTCCCGATTGGGAAGGAATTAAGCGTAAAAGAGTACGAGCTAACGTTGATTTTCCACAGCCCGATTCGCCGACTAATCCCAAAGTTTCTCCTGGAAAAACTTGAAAATCGATATCATCAACCGCCTTAAAAGAATCTCGTTTACCGAGGAATCCTGGCTTAGAAAATTCAACCGTTAATGCTTTTACTTTGAGCAGAGGTTCCTGGTTTGCTAAACGGGTTAATCGTTGCTGTTCTTCTTCGGGACTAATAATTGCATAGGTTTTAGGGGGTTGATCCGATTCCATAAAATCCGCCACCGTCGGCAATTGGGCCAGTTGGGGTTGTAATCGCGGACGACAGGCTAATAATCCCTTGGTATAGGGATGGTGGGGAGAATAGAGGACTTGCTCTTTGCTGCCATTTTCAACAATTTTACCTTGATACATCACGGCTACTAAATCAGCAATTTCATTAATCACCCCTAAATCGTGGGAAATAAAAATCATCGACATATTGCGCTCCTCGCTGGTGCAGAGATCCCGTAGAAGTTTGAGAATTTCTGCCTGCACTGTGACATCTAGGGCGGTAGTCGGTTCGTCGGCGATTAATAAACTGGGATTACAGGAAATGGCCATGGCGATCATCACCCGTTGCAGTTGTCCCCCCGAAAGCTCATGGGGATAACGTTTTAAAAAATCTTGTTTTTGTTGTTTAATATAGGCTTTAATTTGCTCGGTAACAGGCCCCGATTTCTGAGAGTTTTTCGCTAAATTTTTCGTTAAAAAAGTTTCTTCTAAGGTTTCATCGCTGGGTAAAACACGGACTTCCTGTAATAGCGCGATCGCCTGTTGTTTAGCTTGTTCGGGGGTAATTTGTTGATGGAGTTGAATAGCTTCTATGATTTGAAAACCGATATTATAAACAGGGTTGAGGGAACTCATGGGTTCCTGGAAAATCATGGCAATTTTTCCACCCCGGTATTGACGTTTTTCGTCCTCCTTTAAGGTGACTAAATTTATGTCTATATTGCGATCGCTGTCACCCTCTGTCGGATAAAAATAGATCTCACTCGTTTCCGCAATTCTGCCTGGTTTGGGAATGAGTCCCATAATGGCGAGAGACGTGACGGATTTGCCCGAACCTGATTTGCCCACAATTCCCAGAATTTTTCCCCGTTCCAGTTGGAACCCAATGCGATCAACGGCAATGATAGGTGCGGTTTTTCCTTCTCTGGCAAATTCAATTTGCAAGTTACGAACATCTAGAATCAGGTCAGTCATCGCTTGGGGCCATTACAGATCATCTGAAATTGTAACGGATTTCCTGGGTTACGGATGAACGAAAAGCCACACCAGATTTTAAGCGGCGATCGTGGCTCAATCCAAACTTCAGGTTTTTAGCTCCGTTTAGGGCTATTTGATTGATCAAAAATAAAAAATCCCCCCAATTATCTTGGAAGGAAAGTTCGAGTTCATTGTTGACAGAGGATTAATGTTTCATGTAATTAACCGATAAAGGGAGTATGGGCAAAACCGAAGAGTTGGGGATGGCTAAAACAGAAAGCCCAGACAATTCCCACAACGGCGATCGCGGTTAAGGTATTGGTAAAAAAGCGTCCTGTTTCAGGATTAATGCCTAATTCCTTATCTTCTTGACCACCTGTGAAAAATAACGACCAAGCTTCGTTGCCAGAAATAGCTTGAAAGTTGTTAAAATCCGAGCGGAAAACAACAGGGGCAAAAAGATCTTTGTTTGCGTAGATATCGTAATCAGAATTCATGGTTGTATACTCTAAACGGCTAAAAACTTAATTTTTCGGAAGGATTGAAAATTCCAAGTCAATAATGTCGCAAGTTGCTCCTTTTTACTGGTGTTGGCGGTCTCAAGACAATGGGTAATCGCCTTCTTAAAGTCATCG
>JBEIFD010000131.1:0-8266 GCA_040382535.1 Merismopediaceae cyanobacterium | reverse complement strand
GACTGGGTTTGCGATGACCTTTTATTACAAGCCCACCGTTGCTGAAGCTTTTACTTCCGTTCAATACATCATGAACGAAGTTAACTTTGGTTGGTTGATCCGTTCTATCCATCGTTGGTCTGCCAGCATGATGGTACTGATGATGATCCTGCACGTTTTCCGCGTTTATTTAACGGGTGGCTTCAAAAAACCCCGTGAATTAACCTGGGTTGTCGGTGTCATGTTAGCCGTTACCACCGTCAGCTTTGGGGTAACGGGTTATTCCTTACCTTGGGATCAGGTGGGTTACTGGGCGGTCAATATCGTCTCTGGTGTTCCTGCGGCGATTCCTGTCGTTGGCGATCAACTGGTCGAACTCATGCGGGGTAGCCCTAGTGTGGGTCAAGCGACATTAACTCGCTTCTACAGTCTGCATACGTTTGTTTTACCTTGGGTCATTGCCGTGTTGTTATTAACTCACTTCTTAATGATTCGTAAACAAGGCATTTCTGGCCCCTTGTAATCGATACTGACTATTAGACGGTAATGGATAATTAATGATTGAGCTATCTTGACATAAGTTAATCATTGAGTGACCTTTGCTAACTTCTGGTTCTTCAAAATTCCCCTCAAATTCCACCTGATTAGGAGAACTTCCTGATGACAATTCTGAAAAAACCCGATCTCAGTGATCCGGATTTACGCGCCAAACTTGCCAAAGGCATGGGTCATAACTATTACGGCGAACCCGCTTGGCCCAATGACATTCTCTATATGTTCCCCATTTGTATCATGGGTGCGATCGGATTAATCACTGGTTTAGCGATTTTAGACCCCGCTCTCATCGGGGAACCTGCTAATCCCTTTGCCACTCCCTTAGAAATTTTACCTGAATGGTATTTATATCCCACTTTCCAGATGCTTCGGGTTTTACCGAATAAGTTGTTAGGAATTGCGGGCATGGCGGCCATTCCTTTGGGTTTAATGTTGGTTCCTTTTATTGAAAGTATCAATAAATTCCAAAATCCTTTCCGTCGCCCCATCGCGATGACTGTTTTTCTGTTTGGAACAGCAGTAACGCTTTGGTTGGGTGCAGGAGCGATTTTCCCCATTAGTACTTCTTTAACTTTAGGCTTGTTCTAAGTCTGAATTTTAAAAACTCCTATACTCTTTGATGGGGTGTAGGAGTTTTTTATTGAGTGAATGGAGGACGTTGATTTTGAAAAGAGTTGATCATGCTTTTGGCAGTAGATAGCGATCGCACTCCCACATTTCTAAAAGCGATCCTGTCAAAAAATTAACCAGCTAAAGACTTCTTGAACATTTAGCTCTAATGAAATTCCCGTAAGAACAGGCAGATGATCGCTGTTTTTAAGTTCCCTCACTCGGCAATCTCTATCTACAACTAAAATGCTTTCATCTTCGGCATCGAGCAACCACCCCAATTCTGTCCCATACTCGGCACAGTGTAAGAGTTTGGCTAGGACTTGCTTATATCTTTGATCAGGAGAGAGAATTTCAATCGCCCAATCGGGATAAGTTTCAAAACGATTGGCAATCCGTCCTGACGACAATCGAGGAATTCGCTCCCAACGAAATACAGCGATGTCGGGAACGATCGCTAATCCACCAAAAACACAGCGTAGTTCGGGAAAGGCTTTGGCGATTTTTTGAGGTTTGGTAATTTGATTAATCGTTTCGCAGAGGTCAATCTGAAGTTGACTATGTTCCCCTTGAGGCATCGGTTTTTGTATTATCTCTGCATTAATAAATTCGCAAGCTGGTTCTGTTTCTGGTAATTGCAAAAATTCTTCAATCGTTATGGGTTTAATTGCTGTAATCGTCATCGCTTCACGCCTTCCAAAACCGCTTTAATTTATTTTAACAGCGATCGCTATTTATCTTACGCCTACGATCCCTATTTAGTTTGTGCGGATCATCCTGAAGGGGTAGATAGCGATCGCCTGATCTGTTAGAGTCAATTGGGGAATGAAACCCAACAGAAATTTCCCCTATCTTTAATAACATTTACTCATTTGTCTAAATTCTTGAAAATCAGCAATAAGATCATCCTCACTGAGTCCTTTTTCTACCAACATATTACTGAGTTTGGTAACAGCCTGCCGTAAAGACTCGATCTCTTTTTTGTGAGGTTGCGGTTGAGCGGGAATATAATAACCAATTGTCTCCCTATGAGAGGTTAGAGCAATAGGTTCTTGATTTTCCTTGGTGTATTTATACAGATGGGATCTAAACTCACGAATCCCGACCGAGGTAATTGTTGACATAAATCTTGTCTTTTGTGTACACATAGGTACATAAAAGCAACAATCGCCTCTATCCAGTCACCGACATACGGGTGAAATTTATTGCGATGTAAAGTTATGTAACGAATCGCAGTGGGTAAAAAACAATGCTAAGGCTACAAGTCTTTTACAGTAAGGGTCTTAAAGTCCTTAGTAAAAATAGCCATAAATTCGGTCATGACATCGGCAGTTTTTTCGCGGTATTCCTTTTTAGATAATCTGATGTTGGTGCTGTATAGTTAAAATAATAAAAATCACTTAAGCTACAATGATTTTAGTTGGGCAAAGAAAAATAACTAAATTTATCAGAAAACATCCTAATGCAAAAGCTTCTTTAGAAAGATGGGTAGTTTTAATCACAGAAAATGATTTTGACTCTTTTCTTCATTTAACATCTCTTTTTTCTTCGGCTGATTCTGTTAAACCTTATACAGTGTTTAATATTAGTGGGAATAATTTTCGATTAATTGCAGAAATTAGTTATTTTGAAAAAACAATTATTATTGATTCGATTTTAACTCACGCTGAATATGATAAGGAGATCTGGAAAAATGAATATTGAACAAATTTCTCAAAGTTGGCAAAATATTGCGCCTTTGTTAATTCCTATTTTTAGTGAGGAAGATTGCGATCGCAGAGAGGCACAACTCAAGAAATTAGTTAAATTAAATCAACAAGAAAAAGATACTCAAATTAGCTATTTAATTAAATCTATAGCCTTAACTATTAAAGAATATGAAAAAAAGGAATTTCCTATAGAGAAACCAGCAGGAATTGAAATTTTACAATATTTAATGGCAGAACATGGTTTAAATGTTTCAGATTTTCCAGAAATAGGAAATCAAGCGTTAATGTTAGATTTACTTAATGGTAAACAAGAATTAAATGTAAGAATGATTAAAGTTTTAGCTAAACGTTTTGGTGTCAGTGAGCAAACGTTTCTAGGTTAAGCAGCAAGCGATCGCTGTTTATTTTATGCCCACGCCCCCCGCTTAGTTCGGATCATCTCAACGGTGTAGATAGCGATCGCTTAGACTTTCGAGTGAATCCTCAATTACTAAGAGAGTAGCTTTAAAAAAGATGTTACCTTTTTTTGTTGAAATAAAAAAGTAAATGTGTTATCGTTAAATTCTTTAATTCCTTAGAGCTTATTGATAAAATATCCGTGATAATACGGAACTTTTAAAAATTATTCTAATTCTTAGAACAAAATATATTCATTCAATGTATGATGGTTTTGTCTGACATTTTATAAGTCTGTTCCTATGGCTACCGTAAGAATTTCAGCGAGGTTGCCTGTTGACCTTTACCAACGACTAGAAGACCACATGAATACCAATAAGCTCTCTCAGACGGAAGCTATTATCGCCGCGATCGCTACTTATTTTGGGGATGATAATCAGGTTCCTTTAGTTGAAAGGGTTAGTCGGTTAGAGAAGCGGTTAGAGGTTTTGGACAATGCTTAAGAGCGATAAATAATCTATGATCCCATCCACTAATTTTGAATTTTTACGCCAGCATAATGCTCAGTTATGTAGATTAGGAGCCTTAGCCGAGCGTTATTTTCAGGATGATCCAAATACTTGTCTCCTTAAATTACGCCAGTTTGCTGAATTACTAGCTCAGTTGACTGCTGTTAATGTAGGACTTTTTGACTCAGTTGAAGAAAGCCAGGCTAATCTTTTAGCAAGATTGAAATGGAAAGGTATTCTACCAACTGAAGTCTCTGATCTCTTTTATCAAATTAGAATTACGGGCAATCAGGCTGCTCATTCAGCCGAAGTATTAGGAGATGATTATTCCCTTGCTCTGACTCAGTTAAAATTTGCTCGTCAATTGGGTATCTGGTTTCATCGCACTTTTAGCCAGGAGCATAATTTTCGACCTGGGGCTTTTATTCCTCTTTCCCCACCGAGAGACGCAACGAAAGAACTGATTACAGAATTAGAACAATTACGAAATTTACTCAAGGCAACTCAGTCTCAAGCAGAACAAGCTCAATGCTTGGCAGAACAACAAACCCAAGCTTTACTCAGTGCGGAACAAAAGGTATTACAGGAAGCAGAGGAAAAAGCTTTATGGGAGCAATTAGCCCAGGAGTCGGAAGAAGAACGGGCAAAGCTTAAATATGAGTTATCTGAATTACAAAAAAACGTAATTTCTCCCCAGCAGACGGCAAAAATTATTAGCTTTGCTGATAGAGCCGCCGCCAAAATTGATTTAAATGAGAAAGAAACTAGGGAAATTATCGATCAACAATTACGCGATCGCGGTTGGGAAGTAGATAGTCAAAACTTACAGTATGCCCAGGGAGCAAGACCGATTAAAGGGAAAAATAGGGCGATCGCTGAATGGCCAACGGCTAACGGTAGGGCTGATTATGCCTTATTTGTGGGAACCCGTTGCGTGGGGATGGTAGAAGCTAAACGTCGCAGAAAAAATGTTTCCACAGCGATTGATCAAGCCGAACGCTATGCCAAAGGTTTTCAGGTTAAAGAGGGGATTCAGTCTTTGGGGACTTGGGGAGATTTTCAGGTTCCTTTTGTCTTGGCTACCAATGGCAGAGCCTATCTCAAACAAATTGAAACGGAAAGTGGTATTTGGTTTCGGGATGTACGGAAGCCGACCAATTTACGGCGTGCCTTGAGTAGTTGGCCCAGTCCCCAGGGTTTGGAAGATCAACTAGAGATGGATCACGAAACGGCCCATCTAAACCTACAAAAGGAGTCCTTTAATTTTGAATTTGAACTTCGTCCCTACCAACGTCAGGCGATCGAAGCAGTTGAACAGGCTTTGGCAATGGGTCGTCGGGAAATGCTGGTGGCCATGGCCACAGGGACAGGAAAAACTAAATTGGCGATCGCTCTGTTGTATCGGTTATTAAGTGCCAAACGATTTAAACGAGTTTGTTTTGTGGTGGATCGGAGTGCCTTGGGGATACAAACGGCGGATGAATTTCGGGAAACTAAGATGGTCACGACTAAAACCTTTGCAGATATTTTTGGTTTACAAGGTTTAAAAGAAATTGTACCTGAGTCAGAAACGAAAGTTCATATTTGTACCATTCAAGGATTAGTGAAACGGGTGTTATATGCCAAAGAACCAGGAGATATTCCCCCGATGGATCAATATGATTTATTAGTAGTAGATGAGTGTCATCGCGGCTATCTTTTAGATCGGGAAATGTCTGAAGCAGAATTAGAATTTCGGGGACAGGAGGATTATATTTCTAAATATCGTCATGTTTTAGAATACTTTGATGCGGTAAAAATTGCCTTAACAGCAACGCCAGCCCTGCATACGGTACAGATTTTTGGTCAGGAGATTTTTAAATATTCCTATCGGTCAGCCGTGATTGACGGGTATTTGATTGATCATGAACCCGCTATTCAACTGACAACGGCTCTTAGTCAAACGGGCATTAAATTTAAGGCGGGAGAAACAATCGAGTTATTTAACACTAAAACGGGAGTGGTTGAACAGACAGTTTTACCCGATGATCTCGATTTTGACGTGGATGAGTTTAATAAAAAAGTGATTACCGTTCCTTTTAATAAGGCTGTTGCTCAGGAATTAGCCAGCCAGATTGATATTGATTTACCAGGGAAAACCTTAGTTTTTGCGGTTAATGATGGCCATGCTGATATTGTTGTCGAAGAATTTAAAAAAGCCTTCAAAGAGCGTTACGGCGAAATCGAGGATGAATCTATTCAAAAATTGACAGGCAGTGTGGATCAAGTGCAGAAAAAAATTAAAATCTATCGTAATGATACTTTTCCTAAAATCGCCGTCACAGTGGATTTATTAACCACAGGAATTGATGTACCTAAAATTGTTAATCTGGTCTTTTTAAGAAAAGTCAATAGCCGTATTTTGTATGATCAGATGATTGGTAGAGCAACGAGAAAATGTGATGAAATTGGTAAAGAAATTTTTCGGATTTTTGATGCAGTTGATCTCTACAAAGATTTGCAGAATTTAACAGATATGAAACCCGTTGTCGTTAATCCTAAAATCACCCTCAAGCAGTTATTAGAGGAGTTTCAACAGGTAACAGAAGAGTCTCACCGTCAAGAAATTTGTGAACAGATACAAGTGAAATTAAATCGTAGGTTAAGCCGCCTCACCGAAGAAGCCAGACATCGTTATGAGGCCGAAAGTGGGGAATCTCCAGAGGTAACCCTAGAACGATTCAGGACGGAAAATCTAACGGAATTAAAGGTCTGGGTTCAAGAACGCCCCCATATTGGCCCGATTTTAGATTGGAATCCTGAAAGTGATGGGCAATGGATTCCGATCGCTTCCCAGGATGACGAGGTGATCAGGGTGACGGTGGGCTATAGCGGCGGCCAAAGACCTGATGACTTTCTGGATAGTTTTTCTGCCTATATCCGTGATAACCTCAATCACATAGCGGCTTTGACGGTGGTGGTACAGCGACCCCGCGAGTTAACCCGTTCTCAATTACGGGAATTACGCCTAGAACTTGATAAGATGGGCTTTTCTGATGCGTCTCTCCGCAAAGCTTGGCAGGATACTAAAAATGAAGACATTGCGGCTTCCATTATTGGTTTTATTCGTCAGGCGGCTTTAGGTGATCCCTTGGTTCCCTACGAAGAGCGGGTTAAACAGGCAATGCGGCGTATTTTAGCCCGACAAGCCTGGACAACTCCCCAGCGTCAATGGTTGCAACGAATTGGGGAACAGATTATTCGAGAAATGATTGTGGATCGGGATGCACTGAATCAGGAACCCTTTCAAAAAGATGGAGGCTTTAATCGGCTAAACCGTATTTTTGATGGTCAATTAGAAACTATTTTAGGCGATATTAACGAAGAATTATGGCAAAGAAAAGCGTAGTCAAAACGGGAAATGTGACGGCAGATATTGTTGCTAAACTCTGGAATTTATGTAATATTCTGCGAGATGATGGCATTACTTATAATGAGTATGTTACGGAGTTAACCTATCTTTTATTTCTCAAAATGTTGGCGGAAACAGGTCAAGAAAGTCGTTTACCTGTGGATTGTCGTTGGGGAGAGTTGGATCATCGAGAAGGGTTAGCTCAATTAGATTTCTATCGTCAACTGTTATTGGATTTGGGCAGTGTTGTAAAGGTTACGGATAAGGTCGTTTTATCGATTTTTACCGATGCTCAAACCCGATTACGCAAGCCCACTAATTTAAAGGCTTTGACCGATGAAATTGATAAGTTAGATTGGTTTTCAGCAAGGGAAGAGGGGTTAGGAAATCTCTATGAGGGATTATTAGAAAAGAATGCCGCCGAGAAAAAGTCTGGAGCAGGGCAATATTTTACGCCTCGTCCTTTGATTGACTGCATTGTGCGTTTAGTGAAACCCCAAGCGGGGGAGATTATCCAAGATCCTGCGGCGGGTACGGGGGGCTTTTTAGTGGCGGCGGATCACTATATTAAGCAAGAAACGGATGATTTTTATGCTTTGGAGGCAAAATACGCAGATTTTCAACGTAAACAGGCCTATCGCGGTTTGGAGTTGGTTCCAGATACCCATCGGCTTTGTTTAATGAATTTGATTTTACATGGCATTGAAAGTTATGTGGAGTCTGGGGATAGTTTGTCTCCTGATGGGGGCGCATTGGGAAAAGCGGATGTCATTCTCACGAATCCACCGTTTGGGACTAAAAAAGGCGGCGGACGGCCAACACGCTCCGATTTTACGGTGACGGCGGAAACGTCTAATAAGCAATTGGCTTTTGTGGAGCATATTTATCGAGCTTTGAAGCCTGGGGGACGGGCGGCGGTGGTGGTTCCTGATAATGTTTTGTTTGAGGAAAATACGGGGCGAGACTTACGATCGCAGTCAGGGCGAACGCATCTTATGCGAGCAAAACCTTAAGGAGATAGTCCTCGTCCCAACCAGCGCGTAGCCGTTTATTCTTAATACCGAGTTTAAGAGTATTTTCTTTTGTGAGTAAGTTAAGAGCAATATGGCGCACTACCG
>JBEIFD010000130.1:0-8322 GCA_040382535.1 Merismopediaceae cyanobacterium | reverse complement strand
AGTGTGATTTATGAAATCCATGTGGGAGTTTTTACACAAAATCCCAATTCAGGTTTAGCTCCCGAAAAACGTGTTACTTTTGCAGGTTTAATCGAAAAGATTCCCTATTTTCAAGAATTGGGCATCACTACGATTGAACTGTTACCCGTCCATTACTTTGATCCCGAAGATGCCATGCCTGGTTTAACCAATTATTGGGGTTATAGCACCATCGGCTTTTTTGCTCCCTATCCTGGCTATAGTTCTCGCAAAGATCCCCTCGGCCCTGTGGATGAATTTCGAGACATGGTCAAAGCCTTACATAAAGGGGGTATTGAAGTAATCCTAGATGTGGTATTTAACCATACCGCCGAGGGGAATGAAAACGGGCCAACCCTATCGTTTCGGGGCATTGATAACGAGACTTATTATATTTTAGAAAAAGAAAAGGAATATTACAGCAATTACAGTGGTTGTGGCAATAGCGTTAAGGCGAATCATCCTGTGGTGGGTGGTTTGATTTTAGATTGTTTGCGTTACTGGGTTTCGGTGATGCACGTAGATGGTTTTCGTTTTGATTTAGCGTCAGTCTTTGCGCGGGATATTGAGGGTAATCCTTTTCACGGAGAAGCGGGTGGTACGGCAAATATTATCTGGGCGATCGAATCTGATCCCATTTTGGCGGGAACGAAATTAATTGCCGAAGCGTGGGACGCGGCGGGTTTATATAGTGTCGGCAAGTTTGTGGAGTTGGCGGATTGGTTTGCGGAATGGAATGGCCCGTTTCGCGATGATGTGCGGCAGTTTGTGCGGGGCGACGGGGGAATGGTCAAAAAATTAAGCGATCGCCTACTGGGAAGTCCAGATATTTATCACCGCAAGGATACGGATATTAACCGCAGTATTAACTTTGTCACTTGTCACGACGGATTTACCCTGAATGATCTCGTGTCCTATAACGAAAAACACAACGAAGCCAACGGAGAAGATAGTCGAGATGGTTGTAACGATAATTGGAGTTGGAATTGTGGGGTAGAAGGAGAAACCGATGATGTAATGATTAATACCCTACGCCTACGACAAATCAAGAACTTTTTCACCATTCTCTTTTTCTCCCAAGGAACCCCGATGCTCTGGATGGGAGATGCGGTCAGACGGACTCAAAAGGGCAACAATAACGCCTATTGCCAAAATAATGAATTGAGTTGGTTCGATTGGGAAGGAGAAGACAAACATTATGAAGAAACCCATTTTGTTCGGGGATTAATTCGTTTAACCCAATCCCTCGCAATTTTCCAAGAAGAAAGCGTTTTGGATGTGCTGGAACTAGAAAGTTATCACTGGGAAGAGTTGGAGCGTAGTGAAATTGATGTAATCGCCCTAAAGAAGCAATACCTTCAAATGACCTATAATCATCCCCGTCCCCACATTACCTGGCATGGCATTTACTTTGGTCAACCAGACTGGTCTTACGATTCCCATAGTCTCGCTTTTACCCTTCACCATCCTGGCGCAGAAGAACAACTGCACGTTATTTTGAATGCCTATTGGCGGCCCTTGCTTTTTGAATTGCCTCCCTTGGGCAAAGGAAAACACTGGCATCGCATCATTGATACGTCCCTCCATTCTCCCCAGGATTTTTGTGAAATAGACGTTGCGCCCATTGTCAAAACTGACCGCTATCCTTCCCAATCTCGGTCTTCTTTAGTCTTTATGGCAAAATGAAAATAGAAGTTATCCCCAATCGCTTTGAATTTAAGATAGGGACTTTCCAAGGCTTTCACTATTTTTTGACGAGATCGGGACAGATATTTAGAATAGATTGGCGCATTTGTTTACGGATTTCTCCGAAGCTTACGGTTTCTCCCTTATTCACTTTTGCGGTTAAATAATCATCGGCGGCTTTAGCGGCTTCTTCTTTGGATTGACCCGATTTTAAGGAATTGCAATAGGTCTGGGCGGCTTTTTGGATGTCATCATTATCAATGGCCGCATAGCTAGGAGCAATAAACGCGATCGCCATGAGTCCTGCTAAGAAAATACGTTTCATAACTTTTTTCCCGTTGTAAGTTTCCTATTTCTTCAACTATAACATTCGCGGTTTTAGCTTGTTCTCATAATCCCTAAATTAAGGACAATTTATGAATTGACCCTCCTAAAAATTGCTTAATAAGCTGTCCATAATCTAAAGTTTATATAGGCAAGGGGCTTAAGCCCCTTGTTACCAAGCATTAAGGATTTATCGTAATACAATTTGGATTTATCATCGCTTAGACAGAGGGATTCGTATTATTTAATTAACGCGATCGCCTTTTTTCACAATCCTGACTTAGGGCATCCATTTGGGTAAAAAACCAGCCGTTACTTCCTTGGGCAGAACCGATTGGGTCTTGGCATCGGGAAGGGGCAACATCCACACACGGGCATCCGCGATCGCCTGATTAGAAGGGGTTAATAAATCCCTAGAACTCATGGGAGCCGTTGTTGCCACCTGATCAAAGAGTAGGGAAGTTCCATCAGGAGACATACTCATCTGCACATCGCGATAATTAGGTAAAGCCAAAAGGGGCTGGTCTTGCCAGGTGTCCAGTTGCACCACCGACAAAAAAGGCTCTTCGTGGTAACTTCCATCTTCCCGCTTGACCACATCAGTCCGCAAGCAATATAAAACCTTTTCTTGCCTCGGTTCAAACTGACAGTCCAAAATCGGATACATATTCCGCAGGATTTCCTGGGTTCTACCGTCCGATTCCATTAAAATCAGCGATCGCGTATAATCAGCATTTTCCTGGGTCAAGAGCAACCGCTTTCCATCCTTAGAAAACGCCAAGGCCTTGGTATAACCCGCCAACAAACGAGACGATCCCGCCTCCATATTCAAAGGAATCAGACCCACGCCACCCTGGCTCGCAACTGCCAGCTTATTACCATCGGGTGCAATAATAAAATCTTTAGCAGGCACTCCCAAGGGTCTGGGTGAGGCTCCATCGGGAATGATCCATAAGCCTGAATCTGCCTTATTTTGGCGATTAACCCGTAAAAGAATGAAGGTTTTGCCATCCCTTGACAAATCAAAACTCAGATTATCATAGTTCGTATTATCTAGAACCCGTTCCAATTTACCAGGCGTAACATCGGGTGCGGAAAGAGAATATTTGATCCCTGTCGTCACCGAAAATAATTGTTTAGACGGAGTGCCTAACCTGGGATCAAACCCTAAAAAGAAAATTTTGTCTCCCGTTGGCGCGATTCTAAACTGACTAACCACCAAATCCTTCGGTGTTAAAATCGTCTTTTTCGGTTGTTTTGGGTTAGTAATATCATAGAGAATTAATCTTCCCCGTTCCTCATTACTCACCCCCACATAGGCCAAGGTGCGATCGCGGGTACTAAATAAATTCACAAAGGGTTCCATTGTTCCCTGTTGGTCGATCCGATTCGCTTTGTCTAACTTAACTTGGTAATTTGTCCCGTAAATAGGCGTTTCTGAAAGGGTATAAACCAAATTATTCCCCTGCCAACTACTCTTACCTAAGAGAGGAGGATCAATCATCAAATTGCTTTCCACAGTATCGGGATCAACAGGGCGATTAAAATTCAACGTAAAAAATTTATCCTGAACGCCGACCTTTTCCCCCTGCCAACTAAAGCGAGTCACTCGTAATCGGGTTTGATCTCCATGCCAGATAATAATTCCCAAAATAACGCCTAAAATCAGGACAACACTCAAGGCGACTTGATCGAAACGTCGTTGGGGGAAGAGAGGAAAGCGTATTTTAGGAGGGCGGGCAGTCATGGGGAGATTGAGGAGATTAGGAAACGAGGGATTAAGCTGTTCAATATTTAAAACGCATAGAGGCAAGGGGCTTAAGCCCCTTGTTACAGAACTTTTAGGAAAATTACTATGCAATTGAACTGTACGACAGCTTACCAATCTATTCTAGGCCTTGGGCTGGTAAGTGGACGTGACCTGCAACTCTTTTAATTGCTTAGTATCCACTGAAGCGGGAGCATCGGTTAATAAACAACGAGCCTGTTGGGTTTTAGGGAAGGCAATCACATCTCGAATGGAGGCTTCTCCTGCTAGTAGCATGACCAAACGATCTAAACCGTAGGCAATTCCTCCGTGAGGCGGTGTGCCATATTCAAAAGCTTCTAATAAAAAGCCGAATTTACTCTTAGCTTCATCGAGGGATAAACCGATAGTTTCAAAGACTTTTTCTTGAATATCCCGTTGATAAATCCGTAAACTGCCACCACCGATTTCGACACCGTTATAAACCAAATCGTAAGCCTGCGCCCTGGCCGTTGTTAGATCCGCTAAATCTTCGGGATTGGGAGCCGTAAAGGGATGATGGAGAGCTTCAAAGCGTTTTTCGTCGGCATTCCATTCAAACATGGGGAAATCTGTCACCCAAACTAAATTCACTTGATTCGCGTCAATGAATCCCAATTCTTCTCCTACCACTAGCCGCAAGCGAGAAAGCGATTTGTTGACCGTATCCGTATCTCCTGCCCCAAAGAGTAATAAATCGCCACTTTTTGCATTAGTAAGAGTTAATAATCTTTCGACTTGTTCAGGGCTTAAATTATCCTTAATCGCGCCGATGGTATCAATTTCTTTGTTATCTCGCACCCGAATATAGGCAATGCCTTTGGCTCCTGCTTCGGTGGCTTCTTTGAAAATATCCCCGCCTGGTTTAATGCGGACATTGGAAAAGGCTTCATTGCCACCAGGAATGGGCAGAACTTTCACCGATCCGCCGCTTTTAATGGCTCCAGAGAAAACCTTAAAGCCTGAGTCTTTCAATAAATCCGAAACATCGACTAATTCCAGCCCAAAACGGGTATCAGGGCGATCGCAACCGTAACAGTTCATGGACTCGGCATAGGTTAAACGGGGAAAGGGGCGGGGTAGGTCAATTTGTTTGACGGTTTTAAAAATATGACAAACGAGGGATTCATTGAGAGCAAGAATTTCTTCCTGGCTCAAAAAACTCATTTCCATGTCTAATTGGGTGAATTCGGGTTGGCGATCGGCCCGCAAATCCTCATCCCGAAAACAACGGGCAATTTGATAATAGCGGTCAAATCCCGACACCATTAATAATTGCTTAAACAGTTGGGGAGATTGGGGAAGGGCGTACCATTGGCGAGGATTGACCCTGGAGGGAACGAGATAATCCCTGGCTCCTTCGGGCGTGGAACGGGTGAGGATCGGAGTTTCGATTTCAATAAAGTCTTGCTCGTCTTCGAGAAAGCGTCGGATGGCTTTCACGACCTGGTGACGCAGTTGTAAATTCTGACTGAGGCGATCGCGTCTAAGTTCGAGATAACGATATTTGAGGCGTAATTCTTCCTTAACCAGTTCGGTTTCATCGCCAGATACCAAAAAGGGCAGGGGCTTGGTCACTTGGTTCAATAATTCAATGCGATCGGCATAGATTTCAATTTCTCCCGTTCCTATTTTGGGATTAATTGATTCTTTCGGGCGTTGGCTCACCATTCCCGTTACCTTAATCACATACTCGTTATGTAATCCTTCGGCAATGGGATAGGAATCGGGGGTTTGGAGCGGGTTACTGGCGATTTGTACCACTCCAGAGCGATCTCGCAGATCAATAAAAATCACCCCACCATGATCGCGGCAACGATCTACCCACCCATATAGGGTAACGTTTTTGTCGATATGGGAGGCCCGTAGTTCGCCACAATAGTGAGTACGCATAGGAAAAAAATAACGAGAGAAATTAACTATATTAGGAATCGCAATAGCAGTAGATGGGTCTTGACCCAATTTTAGCGCATTGACTATTATCCTTTATTTGGGTCGCTGTTCACGAGGAAATTTTCGAGCAGGTTTATTTTGTTAACATGAACGGAATGACAATTTGTTTTCAAAGATATTTCTAAAAAATATCTTTATCTGTTTTTCTAAAGATTTTTAAAATTTATTGAAAGCCGCGATCGCTCAATTTTAAAAATAGCTATTGGGAGTTTAAGTTTTTGTTTTTAAGCTTAAAGGCGATCGCGGAAGTTATAAATGATAAAAATGTTAGCCGTGAAGAAATTTTTGCCTTATTATTCAGAGTAATCCCCAATAAGTCATGTGGTAGCTCAGTTAGTGGAGAGACCAATAGAGACAGTAGAGTATAAACAAGAATGTGGTTACTGTGAAGACTGTGGTAGTAAGGTCTTAGCCGTTCTGCCAAAAGAGGTCGTGGTAGGTCAAGATTTGGGTGCAGGACTACAAGCAATGTTAGGTTGGATGAGTCACTATGGTCATTTATCCTATAAAAAACAGCAGGAATGGCTAAAAGAAATAGCAGGTATAGAGGTAGGAACGGGGACACTACAAGCAACAACTGCTCGTCTGGCAAAGGCAGTAGAGCCATCCATCAGTCAATTAAAGGATTGGGTAAAAGAACAACCGCAAGTAAATGCCGATGAAACCCCTTGGATAGTGAAAGGGGTAAAAGAATAGCTCTGGAATATCAGTGGAAAGCAATTTTGCCTATTTCCTGCTGGCGACACTCGTTCGAGAAAAGAACTGGAATAACGTTCTTCTATCACTCTAGGCAGAAGATAGATAGAAACTACGAGAAAAAATTATCTCCAATAGAGAATTTGTTAGTTTATTTAATTGGAAGAATAAACGATAAAATACTCGCAGTATTTGCAGATTTAGCTAATTTATCAGGATACTTTTTGGATTTATTAAATGCTCCTGATTGAAGACTCACCATCAAGTAAGCACTCATGACCAGTTCCCAGCATTTTTCGATTTTTTTATATTCTGTTACTCGGAAATCTGCCCATCCTAATTCATTTTTACTTTGCTTTAACCCGTACTCTATCCAATTTCTCACTCCGTACAAGTTACCAACTTCCTTATATTTAATATTGACTACTTTTGTCATAATATAGAAAGTGGAGTTCGGTGGTAGCATTTCTGTATTATTCGTTACTTATCAATATCTTATTTCTCTTTTCTTTCCGAATACAATCTCTCTTGTATATCTAATTTCTTTCCTGTTGAGAATATTCTGGTGAATTCTCTCCATTTATTACATCTTATCTCTTTGCCCAACTGCCACCCATTCTCCGTGATTGCTTCGAATTGTTAGCACAAAGTCTAGTTTTTCTTTTTCTAAGATACTGACAAAATTACTTTCATTTTCACCATATTCACTATCTGCTAATACGATTTTGATTTTAAATCCTAACTCTTTGAGCTTTTTAATCATTTCTCCTGCAATTTTTAGCTTACTTTTGTATTCATCTCTTTCTTTTAATCTTGACTTTAGTTTGTACACTTCACTTAATAAGGGGAATGCCATTCCTCTTATTACACCATAGGCTGTTACTGCCACTATTTCATTTTAAATTTTTCCTAGATTTCCTATCTACTGTCTTTTGACATAGTCTGTCTTATTTCCTTTTTTTCTATCTTCTGTTTCGTCTATAATTACCATTATTCTTTCCTCTTTTACTTCATTTAAAATTAATTCTAATCTTCTCTTTCTTATCTCCTCTACTGACCACTCTGATTTTCCTAAAAAATAATCTATTCCCTGACTATTTTCTAGCCCCGCTACTTCCGCTATTACTGGAAATGTTTTCCTTTTTTTCTCTGATATTAATCCCAAATGAAGATATTTAAAATATTCATAACTTCTCACTTCTGGGAATAAGTCTTTATACACTTCACAGTATTCATCAATAAATTTCACTGTTTTTTTTCGCATCTCGTGGCTTAACCATATACCACCTAACTCTTTCAGGGCTTTTTCTTAATTATAATTCTCCTTCTCTGATAGAAGAGCGATATAGCAATCCTAAATGATTCGTGGCGAACAACAGGCTTGGAAACTTTACCCAGATTCGGATCGTCTTTTTATAATTTTACAACCTGTTTAGGATTGCTATAGTAAGTTTTTTGACTTTTCTAGTCTCCCTTATATCACTCAATACTGCTAGAAGACTTTTACCATTGAACCCCATGTTACACAAAATAAACAATTTTTATTTAACACTTTTACCGACTTTAATTATAGGGATTGCAACCATAATGAATGCTAATAATAGGATTCAATTAATTATGGGAATAGGCATTCTATACTTCACGATGTTTATTATTGCCTTGAGGGTAAATCATCTCCATTCTTATTTATTTTCTTTTCAAATTATTCCCTTTTCTCTTATTTTAATTTCTATTTCTTCGATTAATACTTTTTTATATTATGAGCGAATTTTTCCTCAGTTTAATTTATTCTTTTTGATCAGTAGTATTGTAATTAGAATATTTTTCTTTAGTTATGCCTGCTGTTTGATGATTTTTGT